>JBFHGF010000015.1:0-17346 GCA_041583335.1 Bacteriovoracaceae bacterium | reverse complement strand
TTCCTCACACTACTTTGCAAAAGGTCAGAATAATCCCAATGGTGCAAAACCAGTATTTAAGAACTTAACGGCCTATAAAAATGTTTACACAGGTATCTACTATAGAGGGAATGAGTCTCACTTCCACAATTTTATGGGGGCAGATAACGGTGTAAACCTATTCATTGCTTTTGATCAAAAATTCATTAACTCTCTCATCGTTGGAGAGAGTAAGAATACTAACACTGCGGAGCGAAGGTTTTATAAGAACAATACTATTTGGTCTCGTAAGAATATGGTGGGATTTGTCACTTATGATGGGCCTACGACATTAGATAAAGTGCATTTTGCAGGCTTTCCTTCACAAAAAGTCTTTGTTGATGGAATAGATATCACGCCTACACCGATTCACCTCTTTGGTGGTGCTAGCCACTATGAACACCAAATCGCCAGTGCTACTTTCGAAGGGAACCCTTATTATAAAGTTCATTTTAGTGAAAATGGAGTGAACTGGCAGGATGCTCGTAACCATGTTCGAGTACGTGACGTCAACGGTAGTCTCTATGGAAGAGCGGGTGATCTCATCGTTCCGAATCACCCGATTCTCTTTGATGCTAATTCAAACTGCCGAAACCTTCACGGAGGAAGAGCAAAGGCCTTTGGATGTCAGTATGAGCTTGGAACACTATTGTTTGCACCAACAAAAATGTATGATGGACTTAAAGGGAATCAAGTATTTTTCAAGGCCATCAGAAATGATGGTGCGCAGATCGATATGTTTAATCAATCGAAGTTTCCTTTAAATAACAAACTTGGAACAATTCTAGGAAAAGGTTTCAACTATAGAGTTCGTTTTGATCGCTCCAAAGTAAAAGATCCCGGATATCTCTTTGAAGCTGATTACAATAATCGTAAATCACCACTGATTATTTTCGATAATATCAAAAACTGTAGTATTCGCAGTGGAGCGAGAAAGGCCACAAGTTGGAATGATCTCAATAACTCAAACGAGAACGTCTATTTGAAAAATGCTGACGGTATAATCTTTGTCCGCTCATTTGCAAATAAGAGAAGACCTACGGTTAGGGCCTTCCAATCAGAGAGGATTCTATTCAGCTGCCCTTAATAAAGGGTAGCTTCTTCTTGTACATGTTTTCAATTGTTTAGCTTCTTTTTTCACGTTCTTTAACTGTAGTAACTTTGTACACGTACTTTATTTACTACAGTCTAGAGTGCTAACTTCATTCTATATTGTATCATTTGAATTCAAAATCACTAAAAAAGGGTGCTGATATGTTTAAAAAGAAAATATTCTTTCTGTGCTTAATCTTCTCATTCTCAGCATTTTCAGTGTCTGTAAGAACGAAGTATTCAGCAACACCTATTGGACCATCCTATATCTTCAGTGCAGGTACATGTTCTTTCCCTAGTGGGGATGTATTGAGTTGCCATGGGCAGAAGATGGAAGCAAAGCTCGCAAGACTTTTAGATATAAGCGTTAGTAACGTACTCGCAGAAATTAGAGAAGAATGTACTTGGTTTGATATCCTCGATGTAGAACCTTTGACGGAATCTAAAAATAAACGTGACCTCTTTGATCAAGATGGCAACCATATTGGAAACTATGCCGAGAAGCATTTTAAGGCGAAGGTTAAATTCCTTTGTGAAACTCCGATTTCATGACAAAGGAAAAATAAAACTTATAAGCCTTTTATTCGAGAGGCCTATTTTCTTCAGGGCGTAAGAAAACTCTTTCCATTATAAATTCTAGTGTTTTAAACTCATCAATTAGCGGAAATGGTTCTGTTGGGGGGAGCAGTTGGTAGAGCAAATATTGAGGCTACTATTGATGAAGATGTCACTTTCCCTTACTTGCTATAATTGAGGTTATCCTCTTGTCATTTTCATAGACTCGATTCTATTAAGTCCTTGAACTCATTGCGGTTAAATGATCTATTTTCTTAGCAAGGTCCAAGTCTTTATCTGTGACTATGTCGCCGGCATCATGTGTTGTTAGGGTTATAGTAACTTTATGGAAAGTTAAAAGGATATCGGGAATGATTAGTCCTTTGGCCTTGACTTATTCAAATCATTTGATGACCGATTTATTATAGCTGATGTTTGCTCATTTTAAGATCCTTCGGCAGGACCTCTTTGAGTATGATTCGGATTAACGCGTTTTTTTTCCGATTCTTCAACATGTTTAAGCTTCGTATCATCGACGTTGTAAACATCTTTATATCTTTTTAGATTTTTGTTCCAGTTTCGTGTCTGTGTACCTTTTCCAAATTTATCATCAACATCATGTTCATTGTGAGGTCTATGTTTTCGATTGCTTTCATCTCTATATGTTTGACGTCCCATTGTAATCTCCTTGATATAATGGTAAATAAGTTGTGTTGTTAATCTACTTTAGTTGATAGGTTGATTACTATGAGTCTTGTCATTCGTTATCTTGATTGATGATCCTTCCGGATAAAGTACTAGTCTAAATTCAAAATCTTAGCAGGTACGTGCCTAATATCTTTTCTAACTGTCTCATATTTTGGATATTGATTGGCCTAGAAGGGAGCCTTATTATTATGGCCTAACCCTATAGCTAAGGAATCTATATGGCCCTTATTGAATCATTGAAATGGCGTTACGCTACTAAATCTTTTAACCATGAGAAAGTATCCGAAGATAAACTTATGGCCATTGTTGAGGCCGCAAGGCTAGCACCTAGCTCGAGTGGTTTGGAGCCCTTTGAGGTAATTGTTGTCTCTAACCAAGAAATCAAAGAAAAGATAAGGCCGATTGCTTTTGATCAAAGGCAAATTACTGAGTGCTCTGACATTTTAGTCTTTGCCGTTTGGGATAACTATACTCCAGAGCGGATCAACGCTTCATTTGATCGCGTCAATGAATTACGTGGCTTCAAAAATGAAGGATGGGAGAACTATCGTCAACTTATTTTAAGTATGTACCCACAGCGCGATGCTAAAGTAAATTTTGAACATGCTGCTCGACAGGCCTATATTGCTTTTGCGATGGCGATTGCTGAAGCGGCTGAACAAAAAGTTGACTCCACTCCGATGGAAGGATTTGACCCTGATGCTCTTGATGAGATTCTAGGTCTTTCCCATAAAGGTCTTAAAAGTGTTCTCATGCTTCCTATTGGATATAGAAATGCAGATTCTGATTGGCTCGTGAATTTGAAGAAAGTTCGTCGCCCACTAGATGAATTTGTTTCCTTCATTAAATAGTATCATTCTCTGTGTCGTGCTCAGTAGATGAGCACGACACTTTAATTTCCTATTTTCTCTTATACTCGCACTTAAACTCATCATCTTTATTGATACCAAGAATTCCAAGAGGAACTTGGGTTATATTATTACTATAGATGAGTTTATCTCCCTTTTTGCCGTCGAGTTTGATCGTTGTGTATTCACGAATAAAGCCAGCTATGGTGATATAGGATGTATCGCTATAAGAAACAGATTTTTTCTTAAATCGGGTACACTTCTTACGAATAGGACCAATATCTCCTTTTGATTTCTCACACCCTTCATCTTCTGCATAAAAAGCGCTGTGACTCTTGTTGTCGCTAAGTCCATCGAGAACAACTAAGCTTTCATTGACCCTTACTTCAATCTCTTGTGAGCAATGATATGCCTTAGCAAAGTCACTTGAAGCTTTGACCAACTCATATTGACCTTCTAGATTTCTTGATTTTAGTGACGAGCTGGCAAAAGATGAAAGGGTAGTGATTAGAGTGATGGTTGCGATTATGCTTTTCATAGGGGGGTCTCCTTAGGGTTGTGTGGAGACGTTTTAGCACATTTTGAGGGGGCCACATCAGATAGTGGCAAAGAGTGGGGCAGTGGTGGCCGCCCCGGGTAATCTTTACTATCCTTTATTGTACTTCCATCACCAGGTCGGCCTGTCCATTGCGTACGTCAATTTGAGAGCTTATTCCTACTAAATTAGCGGCCCCTTGTGAGCGAAAGCTGGTGAGATGGCTTTTGAATTGCACAAGCTTTTCTCCACTTGATTTAACGCCTTCAGACACATGATACATGAGCGTATTTTCGAAGAGGTCGCCCTTGGATCGAATTTGAATCCAGGTATCCACAGTATATTGGCGATCTTCACACTGTACCCGCCACCAAGGAACATGACTTAAAAGATCATGGGAGCATGGGGTTTGCATCCCTGTTGAACTATTGACGAGGTAGAACTTAATTTGGTCCTTACTAAAGCGAATCGTGCCATTGGCAAAGATCTGCGTACTCCATGAAAATAGAGAAATAAGGAGAATCCCCATTATGAGTTTCTTATTCATAACAACTCCTTTTGTTTTTATATGTAATTTTAAAAATTTTAAGTGAAATATTGTGCTTTTGTAAATGAAGGCCAATAAGGAGTAATAATATATTAGGAAATAGGGATATATGAAAAAGGCAGGTGCTGGCCACAACAATGGCCAGCACTTGTATTAGGCATCTGGTTGGAGTGTTGTTTCTTCTAGGTCCAGTTCCGGCCGAAGTACAGGTGGTTTGCAAATGGCCACAACTTCATCAGCATCTTCCATGGCCTCTATGCCCTTGGGTAACTTTAGTTCCCCTAACGTCAACTTATCGCCAATTTCTAGTTTCGAAATATCAGCAGTAACTGCATCAGGGATAGTACTTGGAGTACCCTTAAGCATGATCTCATCTTTCATGAGAACTAGAGTCCCTCCTTGTTTTGCCCCTTTGGGCGTACCCAAGATTTCAATAGGCACACAGATGTGGTTTTCAACTCCCTTGGGCATTTGTACTAAAGAGAAGTGGATAAGTTCTTGGTTTACAGCGTCTCGCTGAACCTCATCAAACTTCACCATAATAGGTCCATTTTCGGAGTGAACTTCGTATACTTCGCCAGCTTTATTCACCGCCTTTCTTAATTCTTGAACGGAGGCCTTGACGGCGCTACTTTTTACAGTAGGACCGTATAGGATTCCTGGAATAAGGCCATGATTTCTGAGTTCTTGAGGTTTAGACCTTAAGTTTCTTTTTTCAATATTTAATGTGTACATCATTCTCCTCGGGTTTAGGGTTATTCGCCTTTTAATTCAATTCTTTTTCGAATCTTTCTTTGGCGCTACTGCATGCAGTGAGAAGGTCATTTATAGACATCTCAACACCGATCTCCAGATCTTGATAGGAACTGTCGGTCGCTTTCTTTAGCCCATCAACTTTTTCGACAAGAGTGGCCTTCTTGGTTTTTAGCTCGTCAACCACACCGCTAAGTTTCGTGCTCACTTCACGCGGAAGGGACTCCACTTTTGATTGAAAGTGATCAATCTGACTATTGATATTGTGGATTTTAGATTCCATTACTTTGATATTTTCATTTTGTGCACTCATAATATTCTCCTTAGTCTTAAAGTTTAATTACTGTAATACATTCCTTAGCATCCACGTTGTCTTTTCATGGGACTTGATTCTTGAAGCAAGGAGATCAACGGTGGCCTCATCATTCACAGCACTGGCCATATGAATCACTTCACGGGCCTTGCAGGCAATGGTTTCGTGCCCTTCTAGTAATTTCTCAACCATCTTGTTAGCGTCGAGATCGCTCTTCGGTTCTTTAAGAGAGGTCGCTTCAAGAAATTCTTTGAAGGTCCCTGGTGCTTTGACCCCTAGGGCACGAATACGTTCTGCAATTTCATCAACTGATTCAGCAAGTTCACGGTATTCATCCTCAAACATTTTGTGCAGTTCATAGAATCTGGGTCCAGAGACATTCCAGTGAAAGTTTTGAGTCATGAGATATAGAGTGTATGTATCCGCCAAAACAGATGATACTCCACTAGCAATCTTCATCGTTTCTTCTTTGCTTATTCCGGTATTCATAAATCACTCCTTTGTTAAGTTAAGTCTTATGATCAATGACTAGATTCTCCCATGTTTTCATATAATGAAAACTGTATATAATGTTAGGTATATATAATAATAAATGCATATAGGATGACGATGTATAAACTTAATTTCAATCATTTATACTACTTTTTAACGATTTCTCATGAAGGTTCGATTGTGAAAGCTTCTAAGAAACTGAATATGACTCAGCCCGCCTTAAGTCATCAACTCAAATCTCTTGAAGAAGATTTGGGAAAGAAACTCTTTGATCGAATAGGGAAGAAGTTAGTGATTAATAGTGATGGCGAGGCCGTAAAGGAGTATGCCAGTAAGATTTTTCGCCACTCAGAAGAAATGATGGAGTATCTTAAGTCGGAAAATAATCAATACACAAAGATTGTAAAGATTGGAACGGTTTCCTGGATATCTAAAGATCTGATCTACGATTTCATCAGGCCTTTGCTCTTTAGTCCATTCATTAAAATTGAAGTTCACCAAACAGACCTCGATACTCTAATATCTGATATTCAAAATAATAAGCTTGATCTCATCCTCTGTGACTCTCCGTACTCCGGTCGCTCCCAAAAGCTACAAGAGCATAGACTTAAACTTGACCCTATTGTTTGCGTTGCTGCAAGTAAATCAGGGATACGAGGAAAATTTCCCAAATCCATTATGGGGAAGAAGGCGATTAGTTACTCTGAAGCCTGTTTGATTTCCGATAAAATCGAGTCGTATCTAACTGGCCATAATATAGAAGTTAAAACGATAGGTGCTTTTAGTGATACCTCTCTCATCAAAGTGGCAGTGGAAAGAGGGGGAGTGATTGGGTTTCTTCCCCAGAGTGTAGTCAAGCAGAGTTTAAAAGAGAAGAAATTGGTGAAGCTAGGGGTTCTCTCTGATGTTAAGTTTTCACTGTGGGCAATTACACATAAAAATTATAGTAAAAATGGTGTTATTGCTTCACTACTTCAGTGATTAAGTACTTCAAATACCGTATTTTTTATACTTTTTCTGTTTGAGCTCTTTTTAAGCTATATAAGAATTACGACCTCGCGTACAATTCTTAAATGATAGAAAAAATTAAAACTATGGGTGACTTATTTCCTTATTGCTTAACGATTGTGGATGTTATGCAAAAGGGTCATCCTTGCATATATGCCAACAATAAATTCTCTGATAACACAGGTTATGATGCACAAGAGGCAATAGGTAAGAATCTCTCTTTCTTACAAGGTAAGCTTTCTGATCCTAGTACTTGTGCTTTTATGCTTAAGTGTATCAATGAAGGCAAGGCCTGTATCCAAGATATTTTTAATTATAAAAAAGACGGTACTATTTTTCTAAATCGACTTTTGCTTTTACCTCTCAAATCTAAGGGGAACCTTTTTTATATTGGCATTCAAAATGATCTTACTCAAAAGAAGAGGATTCTTTATTCCAATGAAAATTTGAAGAATGTTTCAGATATTGAGATTAAGCACTTTGTTAATAATGCTCTTTCTATTGCGATCAACGGTCACTCCTTGCTTTTAAAGAGTAACGGTGAGGATGTTAATCTTGAGTCCACTTGGGAACAATTTCAAGATAGTCTGGTTCGTATCAATGACTTCGCACTTAATACAGAATTTATTTCAGAGTTTGAAAATTTTAAATACATTTGATAGATGTAAAAGAGAGTATCTGAGTGGGTCTCAGTTTAATACCTCTAGGGAGTCATGTTTCATTAATAATTCTTGTTGAAATAGTGCTCGTTTTCTTCTGTATTTTAGTTTGAGTGATTGAGTAGGAATTTTAGAGCATGCGCTTCGGGATGCTGACAGGCCAGAGGAAATAACCTAAAAGAGGAAGCAAGGAGAGAGTCAAAACGTTCGACGTGGGCAAGATTCCATTGTGGTGTATTTTGCTGATAGCTCCAAGCTTTAAGAGCTTGCATTTCTTCTTTAAACTTTCTGAATGCTTTGTATTTTACATCTCTCATCGTGGCCAAGTGTGGCATTAGAATATGTTCCCATATCTCAAAGATTACTTCAGGCGGGGTATCTGCCGGTATATTGAACATACTTTCGCGAATAGTTAAACGATCGCTATGGGCCAATAGATCGAGAGTCCATTTTTCTAATTTATCCCAAGAAGTTATGGCCTGGGTCTTGATAAAGTTATTTGAAAAGACCGCTTTAAATTTAAGAATATTCTTATTTTTATCTGATCCTAGAATATGGGTAGAGATAAGAATGGTTTTTAGCTCTTTATCCATGAATCCATTGGTTATGATTTTATTTATATAAGCATCCTCGATTTTTTCTTTCTTAATGAAATTCTTTAGGTTGTTAAAGTTAAGCTTTCTTTTATTGAATCCAAGATGAGAAAAGTATTTGGACATCCAATCGCTTTTTTCGATGAGAAGAGACGAGGTATAAGCCTCCCCTTGTATGAATTCAGTGGAAAGGGGAAGGATAAGGTTATGGGACTTTTTTATTTTTGATAGTCCCATTTTGATTTGGAGGTTATAAGCTCGATACTGTTCTCTTCCACCTAATATTTCGATTATCTTTCTTTTGACTTTTATTTTTTGATATATTGCGGGGGTCACTGCAAACGCCCACGAGAAAGGGAACAGTTGCACTATGGGAATCATTTGCGGCATGGCCATGAGGTAGCTTACATAGACAAGAACATAGTTAACGATTTGGCCGACTCCCATCGCAATGGCGATGCCCACTCCATGTTTTTTTAAGAAGACTTCTAATCCAAACTGAGTACTCTTGATAATTTCTACAAGATTTTTTCCCTTAATTTTTGCGAAGTAGCGTTTTATAAATTGAAATTGCGCTGAAGAGAGATTTGTTTCATCTTTAATAAAGACGAGGTAATCATCTATTCGTGTTCTAATGATTTCTTCGATTTTGGCATCTTCTAGCTCACTGAAGTGAGCGGTGCCTAGGTCTCGATTAATTTTTTCCCCCGTTTTCAAAACCAAGGAAGCGAACTTTACGGTGAAGTCGAGTTCGGACGTAGCATCTTTAGCAAAGAGCGATGTGCTCATGAAGGTCATGAGCAGGCTAAAAATAAGGACAATTGAGGTCGGCCTTTGTTTAATCATGAAACCTTATCGGTATGATCAAGTAAGACTTTATGGTGGATATCCTGTCTATCTCATTAAAATATCTAGGATCTACCTAGTTTCGACAATAGAGAAAGCTGGTCAGCGTAGCAGGCCCATAATCGGCAAAGCGGTTATCTAATGTGATGCGAATGTAACCATTTTGTCCTTGCGTAACTTTATCCATTAGATCAAGGGCAATGAGCTTACGCATTTGATTCGGGCGTGAAAAATTGGTGAGCTGACAGTGAGAAACTTCCGGCATGATTGGGATGAATTGCTCTTCATTGGTATCCAAGTCAAGAATACACTCTTTATCTTCGGTGACTTTAGTAAAAGAAGCTTCTCTTTCTGAAATGACTAACACAATTGGTGTTTTTAAGAATTGTTGATTTGAACAATAGAATTGCATCTCGTTGGCATGAAGGCCCGTTATTGGAAGAGCTGCAAATATGAATAATAGAGTTGAGTATGATTTTTTCATTGAATAGACCTTTCTTCATTTATTATGGTTTCACGAAGGTGACTTCTTTAATAATGTTATCTTCCACTGTATAGATCGCAATGGCCTCAACCAGATCTGAGGAGGTCCCTGTGACTTCTTCTTGATCAATTACGGTACTTCCTAGAATCATACGATTGATTATTTTTGCATGAAGTTCTGGATACTTTTCAAAGAGTTCATTATAGCGAGCTCGGAATTGCTCCATTCCCGTCATAATCGGATCATGATTCCCTAAATAACGGACCACAATATCCTCAGCAAAACAGCTGCAAAAGAGATCAATATTTCTTGAGTTGTATGCCTCAAGTTGTTTTTCGACGATGGTCAAGGGCATAGATTTTCCTTAGAATTAATTTACCATTATTCTCGTTTATTTATTCTTCATTATCAACAAAAAGGATCTCGTTCAGAGCTCTAGAGATTGAGAAAGTTTGTCCTTATTAGTCATAAGGTCAGCTAAGGTGTATTGCTCTAAGGTATTGAAGAAGGAATTTTCGGCTACCTTCAATATACCTTTAAGTTTACATGTCGGATTGATTTTGCATTGTCCATTTGGACCAAAGCACTCAACAAGATTTGAGTCACTTTCTAATTCTTTAATGAGCTTTCCTATATTAATTTTCTCAGGTTCATGGGACAGACATATTCCACCGCCTTTTCCCTTATAGGATGCGATGAACTCCATACTCGATAAATTATGAACAACCTTCACTAGATGGTTTTTTGAGATCTGAAAGCGATCTGCAATCTCCGCCACTGTCGAACGCTCATTATCTTTTAAGGCAAGATAAATAAGTACCCTGAGGCTGTAATCTGTAAAACTGGCTAAACGCATATAATTTTCCTGTTTACATTAATACCATTTAATAATAATGTTTATAATATGTATTTTAAATGTATATTAAGGAGTGTTTATGTCTAGTTTATTTGAAAGAATTGGTGGAAGAGATGCCGTTAATGCTGCGGTCGATGTTTTTTATAAAAAGGTTTTGGCCGATGAGCGTATTAATCAATTTTTCGAAGGGATCGATATGAAGGATCAGAGAAGAAAGCAAATCCTTTTCCTTACCTATGCCTTCGGTGGACCGAGTAATTACGATGGTAAAGATATGCGGGCCGCTCATGCCGAGCTGGTGGGCGAAGGTCTCAATGATAGTCACTTTGATGCTGTTGTCGAAAATCTTGCTACAACTTTAAAAGAGTTAGGTGTGGCCGATGAACTTATTCAAGAAGTAGCTAATGTTGCTGAGTCAACTCGCCATGATATTTTAGGGAAGTAAATCATGTGGAAAAGATTAGCACTGGCGTCCCTACTCTTATGGGGCGCTACTATTGCCTTTCTTGGTTATCAATTCTATGCAGGAAATGCTCAGAAAGTTGACCAAAGAATAGAGATAAAGCTTACGTCAGGTGATAGAGACCTTATCCTTGGCGAGATGAGAACCTTACTCAAAGGCATTAAGGGAATCATTAAGGGACTAAGTGAAGAAGACAAAGTATTTGTGGAGAAGTCTGCTCGTGGCAATGGTATGGCCATGGCCCAAGACGTAAATCCAGCTTTAATCATGAAGTTACCTAAAGCATTTAAAACCCTCGGAATGAGTGTTCATCAAGATTTTGATACCCTTGCAGATAAAGTGCATTCTATGACAACAAAGGAAACTCTCTCTCGATTGGATATAACAATGAGTAAGTGCATTGGCTGTCATCAAACCTATAAGTTGATCGAGTAGGAAGATCACATCAAAGCTTTTTAAGCCACATACCCCACTGATCTTTATAAAGACGAGATTGGCCGGTCATTGAAGCCTCAAGGGTTTTTTGACGTGTATCTTTTGGATTTCTACCAAAGTACTTCTTAAAAGAACGACAAAAGGAGATTTCATTCTTATGGCCAAGGGAGTGAGCAATTCGTGCAATCGACTCCGTTGTTTGAGTGACCTTACGGTAAGCTATTTCTAGTCTTCTGGTTTGTATATAATTTGCTATACCTCCATCAGGCCTGAAGTATTCGACAAGTTGAGCACGCGGTTTATTAATATGGGCCGCTATAAAATCAATATTCAAGCTTACTTCGTGTAGGTTGAGATCGATAAAACGCTTGGCAATCTCCCGCGCGACTTTGATCTCAAGGCCTTCTTGGTCATAGGAGAGTTGAGAATATTCCTTTGTATCGTATGAGTTAAGAGTTGCTGCTACTATACTGATTATCCGTTTGAGTCGAGACCTGACCTCTTCTTCTTCAAGATCCTCTAATTGATCTGCCAGCGATTTGATATATTCGGTCAGTATCTTCCCTTCAGTTGTCCTCATGGATATAGAGCGGCCGTGGTGACCATCAGGAGAAAGTAATTTGGGACCAAGAATACGTCTGGGGAGAACTAGAGTTAAGACATCAAAATCTTGATTATCCGCGCGCCACGGACGAGAGGCATCAATGAGAATTAAGTGGCCCTGATCTCCAAAACCATCATTTATTAAACTCTGGGTACCCCCTCGATAAAAGAGCTGCAGGAAATAATGGTCTAAACCATCAACGGCAATTTTATAAGAGCTACGAGAAAATTCTTGGCCTTTGGTATGGCATCTCACAAGCATGAGTTCATCAATGAGGTAGCCTTTAATATCGGCATGAAAATCTTTTATTCTACCCTTGAGTCGATCCACCTCAAAAACGGCACCAATACTTTCCACAAATGCATCATACTTATCAATTGAATTGAAATTACTTGTTGAAAAAGATGTTTGCGCAACCTTTGCCATAGAATCGTTATACCTGTGTTTGTAGGGTACTTTAACCTATAAGACATTGAGCGTCTATTCTTTTTTTATTGAGTTTTATCCAAGGAATTAGGCCCGCAACGGATGTCTTGGGCCAAGAATACATAGCAGTAGAATAGGGGCTACAGGGATGGTTTTAGATTAAGAACCACAGCCAACACAGTCATAGTGACTGTCTACTGGCTTGACCCCATTGAGCTTCATTTGGATATTGTGAATCTTATCTTTGATATCCATATCGCTCATTAGGTTTCCGGTAAGTGATGCCTCTAGGGCCTCTACTTCTTTGAGTAGTTCTGATCTTAGTTCTTGAGTAAGCTCGCTCATAATTGTGTCTCCTTTTGTGTGTCTCTAAATTATGGCGAACTTTGAGGAGATTTTAAAGAGGGCATTTGTCATATCTGCCCAGATTTATCTAACATTAACTTTCAAATTTTAGATAGATATGGTCTGTCGAGCATTGCGTTAGCTATTGTAAAGCATTTTCATTTTTGTTTAACACTAAAATGTGAGTAAGATAACTCTAAAGGATTCCTAATTCTGGTAAAATCGTTATTTAAGTCAGTGAAGAGGCCAATCATGTTAACAGCAGAGTCCAAGATAGATACGCAGTTTTTTGAATCCAATGATATGACCTTTGTTATCAACCAAGACTGCTACTTTGTTGATATTTATGCCACTATGCCTGAGTTACTCTTTCTCGACCGGAATATCTTAATAGGTCAAGAGATTAAGGAGATCATCCCTGGCGAGTTGGGAGAGAAGCTCCAACATTTTTGTCGTAATATTTTTAGAACAAGGAAGTCTAGCTCTATCGAATATAAAATGAGTTCTCCGGCCGGATACCGATGGTTCTATGCCTTTGGAAAACATATTTCTCATGAGGGCAGAAGCTATGCCGTTATTGAATGTAATGATATTGATGAAATTAAATTTAGAGAAGTTCAAAGGCGGGATGATATCAACGATAAATTGGCGACCCTAGCTGGAGGTCTCGCTCATGAAATTAATAATCCTCTCGCTATTATCAATTACCATCTAAAGCAATTAACAAAGAAACTAGCGGATATTGATGAAGTATCATGTTCATTGAAAGAGTGCACAGATGCTACCGATCGTATCCATACAATTCTTAAAGAGATCCTCTTTTTAAACTCTATTCCCAATCTTGAGTTGAAGGAAATTTCTCTAGAGAGGGAAGTTTTTGAGCTTATTGAACAGCACCGCACTGATTATGAAGACCTCGATATTACCATTAACTTTAGCTGCCATTTGCCCCAGAGCAATATTCAAGGGGATTCTAATTCCATGAATACGTGTATTTCGAATTTACTTGATAATGCCAAGAATGCTCTAAAACATTCTGTGGAAAAGAGAATCGATATTTATCTCGAAGAATTAAGTCATATTAAAAATGATAATGAAGAAAGATACTTTCAAGTAAGGATATGTGACACCGGAGAGGGTGTTCATCCAGATTATCGGCATAGAATTTTTGATACTTTCTTCTCGACACATATGGATAAGAAGCATCAAGGGTTGGGGTTGAATATCACGAAATATCTTCTTATGCTTATGAATGCGGAGATACGCTATGAAGCAAGTCCCAGTGGTGGGAGCTGCTTCATAATCGACTTTAAAGATACTTTGCCGCAGTCGTAATTATTTAACCTTAATTTCTTGTCGTTCAAATCCATACTTTGTGTTTTCGTTCATTAATAATAACGATTTCGACTGTATCAAAGTAAAGAGAATAAGGGGCGCACAGGAGAAAAGTTTTTCAGGGATAGTCTAAAAATAAGACACCCTAATTTAATAGGGGTCAATAAGAGTGAATTCTCCTGTCTCAGTATTGAGGATAATATTGTCAGGTTTGATCCAGATGGTAGTCTCTTCTTCGAAACCTTTATCTAACATCTCTTGATTGGATTTTATTCTAATGATGTGGCTTTGGTAATTAAACTCTGGAGGAGACGATAACCAGTCAGAACTTCTGTAACTGATTATATGGTCATTAAAACGAGACTTTATTTTCATGATCAAATTTGAGGCAAAGGCCTCAAACTGCTCCTTCACTTCTATTCTGAATTTAAGGGGAATGCTCTGATCACGAATGATGGCATCCAGAGTTTGGCCAGGGATATATTCGAAGTCGATGATGTCGTCTGCCTTGGGGCCGATGATTTTAATGAGCTTGAAGCAGTCAACCTTACCATTACATCCAGCAAGCAACTCCTTCATCATGGAGAAGCGTAACAGTTCACGATCTCGGGTTCCCTCTGAGTAGAAGTCACTTGTCTCATCCATATTAAAAACTTTTCGTGTAAATGTAATGCTATGATCTTCTTCGGAGACGACTCGATAGGAGTTTGCCTCGGCCCCCCATCCCAATCGATAGACCTGGTATCCTTCAATAGGATAGAGGTGGTCATAGGGCCTACCTTCAAAAGGACTCACATAGATAGAGGCCTCTCTGAGAAGATGCTCTAAATCTTCATAACACTGAGAAGAGCTGTGAGAGCCAGGTAGACGAATGGTCTTACGCGTAGTTGAACAGGAGCTTGCGAGTATCAGCGATACTGCGATCATAATCAGTTTGCTAACGGATATTCTGGGAAGGATCCTTTTTAGCTCTAGTACGATGAATCTTCTCCTTGCTTGTGCTTTTTGTCTGCTTTTCGACGAGATAGGGGGGCAACTTTAATAACCGAGTTAATATGTCCACATAAGGGCAATTCTATACATCTGTACGATTTCTTCCTATAATTTTGGTCAAAGGAATTCTAATGTTCAAGTTACTTACCTTTATTTTACTGCTCTCCTCAATTTGGGCCCAAGAGCGTATGCACTTGATCATGCGGATGTAAACACGGTGATCGCTCTTCATGTTCTTCTTTGGAGCTTATCAAAAAAGGAATTGGTAAAACTTATATTATCGATATGTAAGTCTATGTATGTTTAGAGCTGTCCTTCACTGTAGAGGCGGCGGATTTCCTTCTTGTCAAATTTCACCACACTTTTTTTGGTACCACCTTACCAAAGATAAATTTAGCAGAGATTTGATATTTGGCAAACGTAGCGGAGAGAAACTCTTTAAGTTTATCTATATCAATACTTCTTAAAAGATTGTGGAAAGTTGTCTTTAAAAAAGAGGAGACTCTTTGACCAACTTAATTTTTTCAGCAATGGGGATATCTTGACTGAGCAGTTTTATGTAATTGAGCCTAGGTCTTAGGCCTGCTTTATTGGCAATTTGGATGGAGAGCCCTGGCCTTGCATTTACTTCAAGAAGAAGGGGGCCTTTGTGTTCATCGATCACGAGATCAACTCCGATATAGCCCATGGAGGTGATTTCAAAACAGCGTGAAGAGAGTTCTAGAATTTCTTGCCAATTGGGAATCACAAGCTCTTGGAATAAGTGACCTGTATCGGGATGCCTCTCAATCCACTTGTCTTGACATACGGCCCCGGTAATTTCACCGGTTTTCAAATTGATTCCACAGCCGACCGCACCTTGATGGAGGTTGGCCCTGCCCCTGGCCTGCTCGGTAGGGAGCCTAATCATGGCCATAACAGGGTAGCCTTTAAAGACAATCACCCGCACATCGGGGATCCCTTTGTAGGCATACTTATCTAAGGCCGGGTGAATAGAGAGCTTCTCTTGGATGATCACTTGATCCGGTTGACCGTTAAGGGAGTACATTCCACTGAGGATATCGGAGATATGGTATTTCAATTCTTCTAGAGATTGGGTTCCACGAGAGGTGTGAAATTCAACTACGCCTTCGGGGTTAATGCTTACTTTATTGATTAGTAAAATACCATTTCCCATGGCCCCACGATTGGGCTTGATAACAAAGTGGCGCAACTCAAGGACACGATGAAGAATGGTCTTAAGTTGCCCTGTTTTGGAGATCGTAAAATAGATCTCAGGTTGATTGATGCCATACTTTTGGGCGATAATATAAGTCTGAATTTTATTGTCGACATGAGGAAAGAATTTTCTCGGATTATAGGGAAGTATAAACTCGCCAACCCGGCGGTTGATTCCCAATATTCCATGTCGGTGTAAGGTCTTAAACATCTTCGTTAATCCCCTCAAATTCTTTAAACCTTAGTACTTCATTTAAACGGTAACCTTTATAGCTTCCGATCATTAAGTTAAGGCCAATAATCATGAGTAGCAGCTCTGGATTATTGAAAAGAATTTGCCTAAGGAAGTTAATCTTAAAGATGATGTAACAAAGAATGGCAATGGTGAGAGTTCCAATTAAGGCCTTAATGGTATTAACCATGCCTTCTTCAATGAAGTGGATACTAAATCTTTCGATAAAGCCGGTGATAATAACAATTGGTAGATAATTTAGGGACTGTCTTACTTGGAAAATATTATTATTCTGATAGATCGTAAGACTAAATAAGGTATAAGAGATGATTACAAGAGTGAGTAAAATCGACAGTCTTGGAATGGCCAAGAGGTAGAGGCGATCAAGGAGGTACCTCTGACCAAAGCCTAGGAGCACGATAATGCCAAAGAAAGTAATCCCTGTCCCCAGAGAGGTCTCTAGGAAGAAGAGGCTTAAAAGAATTGGGGTAAAGATACCAAAAGACTTAATCCCTAATAAAACTCTCGAGAAAGCGAGAACGAGTGTCCCTAAGGGAATCAGCAGTACGGTGTAGAATACGGAGCGAATATTGACCGGCAAGTTGTGTAGAGAGAGCAGTGAGAGTATGGAGCTACTTGACTTGAGCTTATTACGATAGAGCACAGAGTCGACTTTGTTTACCATAATGGGGACAGATCTAATGGTAATGAAATTTCTTTTAAAAAGTGAAGGGTAGTCGTCGTAATTATTATAGAGGACAAAGAAGTCTTCGATTTTTTGGTTGAAGGGACTCAGGTCTGTTGTCACCATAAACCAATGGTTATCGAGAAGAATTTCGGGAATAAAAATTTGTTTGGCCAGAGAGACCTGTCCCCCTTTATTCATTTCATAGGCCACATTGATACGACTGGGAATGCCATTGAGCTTGTTGAGGTAGGCAAGTAATTGGGCCTTGATTAATTTCGATCCAGCTGAATGGGTTAGGGC
>JBFHGF010000014.1:0-17445 GCA_041583335.1 Bacteriovoracaceae bacterium | reverse complement strand
CAATAAATCTAAATTATAAATCAGTAAGACAAAGAAAAGCGATCAGTACGTTCGTTTTTTATGTCGCTTCCTAGATACAATGATCAGCTTTTTATGGTAACTTAGCTCCATGGTTCAATTCACACTTATCATTCTATGCTTAATACTAGGGCAGGCTTGTCGGTTTTATCCTAAGTTTTCAAGCGAGACAGCAAAGGTCATCAATGCCTTTGTTCTCTATATCTCCCTACCGGCCGTCATCATTCTCAAAGTCCCTGAACTTATAAAGACGATAAACCTGAGTTTTGAAATTCTCATTCCCATTAGCATGCCCTGGCTCATGCTCATCATCAGCTACCTCCTCTTTTATAATCTTGGAAAAAAACTTCATTGGTCTCGTGAAAAAACCGCGGCCATCATACTCACCGCAGGTTTGGCCAATACTTCCTTTGTAGGCTTTCCTTTGCTAGAGGCCCTAAAAGGACCTGACTCCATAAAGATTGCCGTCATTGCTGATCAGTTGGGAACCTTTCTCACTTTCTCTACCATTGGCCTCTTCATTGGCAATATCTATTCAAAAGGCCAGCACAGTCCCGGCCAACAAACCCATTTTTTGAAGCATAACCTAATCAATATTTTAAGATTTCCCCCTTTCATCATTTTAGTTTCCACAGGGCTTCTTTCCTTCTTGGGCATCTCCCCTCCTCCAATCGTAATTGAAGTCGTTACACCCATTGCAAAAACCTTAGGTCCTCTGGCCCTCTTTGCCGTGGGCTTTGGCCTGAAAATTAACCCAACTATTTTGAAAATATACCTACCTTCTCTTATATTAGGTATGGGCTATAAATTGATTTTGGCCCCTCTTATTTTTACGCTTCTCTACTTCTATGGATTTGGTGCGCACTCAGAAATGAGCATCATCACCATTTTAGAAAGTGCTATGGCCAGTATGATCACCGCCTCTGTGATCTGCTCCGAATTTGATTTGGAGCCAGATTTGGCCAACCTCATGGTGGGAATCAGTATTCCCCTTTCCTTAATTACCGTTCCCTTGTGGAACCTCTTACTCTCTCAATAAGCATTGTAAAATGCCTTTAAATTAGAGAAAATGAAGGCGTCTAATCTTAATGAAGAGAGATTCAACTAAGGAATTACCATGTCAGAATTCTGGAAGAAGTGTGCCGTTTGTAAAAAAGAAATCGGATTTAAAAAGGCCTATCAAAAATGCTCTATCTCCACTTGTCGTAAGCAGGCCTTCTGCAGTGTCGACTGCTGGGCCGTTCATGACTCTGTGATGGGACATAAGAGTGCCTATGCCGAAGAAGAGTTCTCTCCCGCTACGGCAGAAGATGAGCAAAGACCGAGAAGAAGAATTGTCGCTTCCTCCGCTCCCTCCCATTCAAGCACAAACCTTCCGATGGATACCTTAATCGTGGTCAGTAAGTTGAAGAACTATGTTAAGGCCAAGTCTGGTATGAATACCTCAGCTGATGTCGCCGATGAGCTCTCCGACTTTGTTCGCGCCATCGTCAACTTTGCCCTTGATGAAGCCCATAAAGAAGGGCGAAAAACTTTGATGCCCAGAGACTTTAAAAATATAGAAATTCGCTAGGAGTTAAAGCTATGTCTGCAGCAGGTGGAACAAAAGTTATTATTCAGGCCATTGGTGGCAATGCCTTTATCACCATTATCAAATTTGTCGGCTTCTTCTTAACGGCAAGTCCATCTATGATGGCCGAAGCAGTCCACTCCCTAGCAGATACCTTCAATCAGATTTTACTCTTCATCGGAATCAAGCAGTCCGAATCAAAAGCAACTTCTGACTATTCAACAGGAATGGGCAATGCCCGCTATGTTTGGAACCTAGTCTCTGCTGTTGGAGTTTTCTTTATTGGTTTTGGGGTAACTTTCTATCATGGTATGCACTCACTCTTTAGCTCCCACCATGAAGTCGGCCCAATAAGCTGGGTGGCCATTGCCATTTTGATAACCTCTTTTATTATCGAGTTTGCGGTTTTCAAAGGGGCCCTAAAAGAGATCAATACCAACAGAGGGAAACTCACTATCCTTGAGTACTTTAAAGAAAGCGATGACCCCACCATCATTGCAGTCCTTCTTGAAGATGGAGTCGCCGTGCTTGGAGTTGTCTTGGCCTTAATCGGTCTGCTCTTGGGCCAACTCACCGGACAAAATTACTTTGACTCTATAATCTCTATCGTGATCTCCTTTCTTATGGCCTTCCTCGCCATCTCTCTAGGCATCACCAATGGAAAGCTCCTTATTGGTAAACGAGTTCCCATTTCCCAAGAATCAGAAATCCAAAAGTATATTGCTACCTTTCCTCAAGTTCAAAAGGTGGTCAAAATTAATACTAAAATTATCGGAAGCTCAAAAGTAAGACTTGCTGTTGAAGTCGAACTCTATGGAGAACGAGTCATTGACCTCAAAAACCTAGAGAGGGATGTTGCAGAATTACGCCAAACAGATAACCCTACTAAAGTTCTTCTAAAATCAAATGAACGCATGATTCGCCTCATTGGTAACCAAATCAACGAAATGGAAGTTAAAATTCAAGAGCGCTTCCCAGAAATTGTTATCATTGACCTTGAAATCAACTAAAGTAGGCGGCCATTTTATAATGGCCTAAAATGTAAGAGCCCTTTATACTAAATAATGGATATAGAGGGGAAAACATGTCAGAAATAAAATACTTAGTGGTTGATGATGAAGCTCGAATTATTGATCTCGTCTCCGGCCACGTTCAGCGCAAATTAAAAGATCCAGAACTCAGTTCGGCCCTGAATGGGAGGGATGCTCTAGAGATTTGTGATGAAAAAAAATTTACTTTTATTATCACAGACTTTTATATGCCCGGTCTCAGCGGTGTTGACCTCATTCAAAAAATCCGCTGGAGCGAAGGACCTAATGCCACAACTCCCATCATTCTCCTCTCTGGTTATAATCCCAACCTCATTGCAGGCCAATCTTCCGAAGTCGACAAACCTTTAAATTGGGAGAATGTCTTCTTTATGGATAAGCCTATCAATATGACCCAGCTCGACCACTACCTCAATTGTTGTATTAAATTAAATCAGTAACTTACCACCTTCTCAGAGTTTTTCACTAAAGTTTATCCAAACTTTGACGATAAGTACTAGAGATAGCAGGTGGATTAATGAGAGAACTATTTATTTTCTATTCTTTTAGATCATTTCGTATGTGGGGACTCTGTTCAGTACTGGTCCTTCTTGTCAGTTGTGTTGATGGACAACAACTTGCTCAAAACCAAAACCTTCCTAAAGAAACCCAAACAGCAATTAAGCGTGGAAATATCACACAGGCCGTAAATAGCTTAACTGATCCACCTAAAGCAAACTGCCCTAACTGTACAACAGAGAGAACTTCCACGCGCAGTACCGGTCTCTATAATTGGGAAACCTATAAGAAAAATAGCAGAACAAGTGTGGTGGGAGGAGTCCCAACCGACACGACCCCTTACGGAAAGGTTCAATGGTTCAATGGAACTAAGCGATCTGTTCCCGGAGGTGGAGGGATGAGAGGTAAAGGAAGCAGCTATCTCGATCGCAGTATGCTCGACATCCTTCCTTATATCGCCATGGCCCACAATGATCTGGGAATCCCTACCCGCATTGCCCACTCCGTTGATGGTACCCACTCCGCCAATAGCTTACACTATAGTGGAAGGGCCTTAGATATCGACCCAATGCCCGATTCAAAACGAAGAGCGGCCTATAATAAGATTATTGAAAAATTGAGAAATACAAAAGACCCGAGTACAGGAAAACCAATTGGCTGTGGCTACTTTGTCTATGACGAACACTCGCATATACATGTATCCTATAAAGGACCTGGCTATGGTGGCTGTCCTGGTAGTAAAATAAAATAAGAAGTTAAGATGAAAACTCTACTAAAAACTCCATTTCTAATCGCCGCGATGATCTTCTTAAGTTCACAGGCCTTTGCCTTTGACTGTGAAAGGGTCATAGGTAGTGAATACTATTCCGTTGGAGATTCTGATTTTCAATACCACTACAATTTTAAAAAAGACGGCAAGGCCTCTTTGGTTATTTACTTTGAAGAGCTTGATGAACAAGATAACGAAAAGATCACTTCAGAATCTTATGAAGGTTCATTTATCACTAAAGGCGATCAGCTCATCCTCGATATTGAAGTGAGAAAAGAAAAGCATAAAGTTACTTTTCAGTGTCAAAATAAAGTGAATTACATGAATCGTGGTGTCTATGACCAAGGACTGATTCCGGTAAAAACCTTGCCAGAGCACCACTCTTTCAGCTCTATCCCTCTTTTTAAAAAGGGTAGCAAAGTCATTCGCAACACCTTTAAAAAGTAAGCCATTTCCTAGCCATTATTTTTAAAAACCAGTTCATAGGGCTCAGATGCTTTCAGGTCAAACTTATACCCAGCGAGGTCGAACTTCTTTAGACCTTCAAGATCTTCAATGCGATTTTTAATAATAAACTGGGCCATCATGCCGCGAGCACGTTTGGCCTTGAAGCTGATAATCTTATATTCATTGCCCTTCTTTTCCATAAAGTGACAAGTAACAACGGGAACGTTGAGTCCGCCAAAATCAAGAGAGCTGAAGTATTCCTTTGAAGCTAAATTCACGATGAATTCATCTCCATCCTTCGCAATTTCTTTATTCATCTCTTTGGTCAAAGTCTCTTTCCAAAACTCATAGAGATTTTTCTTTCCACTTACTTTTAATTTTGTCCCCATCTCCAAACGATAGGCCTGCATCAAATCAAGGGGCCTTAAGATTCCATAGAGCCCTGAGAGGATACGCAATGTTCTTTGAGCATAGGCCACATCCTCTTTATCAAAGCTATCTGCATCAAGCCCCACATAGGTGTCCCCTTTAAAAGCAAACATCGCCTGCTTAGCATTTTCACGGGTAAAGGGTGTGGAAAAGTCACGATAACGAGACACATTCAATTCAGATAATTGATCCGATAGCTTCATGAGTTTAGAAATTTCTCCTGTCGTATACGTTCTTAAAGTTTCAATAAGAACTTCGGAGCGATCCAAGAATTTAGGTTGGGTAGACTTGCTCACCGGGGAGGCCAATTCAAAATCCAACTTCTTTGCAGGGGAAACGATAATCTTCATAATGCGCCTTGATAAAAGTTTTAACCAGTATAGAAAACCTATCTCCAATGAACAAGGCATCAAGCCTTGCCATCATCATTTCGTAGTGAAAAAATAGTATCGAAATTACGCATCACAGATACCTAGGGAGCTCTATGCCAATTACCACTGGATACAAAGAACTTATTAGACAGGCCCGCGAAAAAATCATCACCCTCACTCTCGATGAGGCGGCCGCAAAAATTGACGATCCCAACGTAGTCTTTGTCGATATCCGTGACAATAGAGAACTTAAGCGAGAAGGAAAAATTCCTAGGGCCTTTCACGCTCCTCGCGGCATGCTTGAATTTTGGGTAGACCCGGATAGCCCCTACTTCAAACCCATCTTTGGAGAGGATAAGGAATTTATCCTCTACTGCCAGTCAGCTTGGCGCTCTTCTTTGGCCGCAGCAACTTTAAAAGATATGGGGCTTGAGAATATCGCTCATGTCGAAGGTGGTTTTCGCGCTTGGAAGGAAGCGGGACACCCTATTGAGAATCTCGACTAATTTCAGGGGATTTCTCAAATAAATAATACACTAAAATCTCCCTAACAACCGTTCTATTTTGCTGATTATCCCCCTCTTTTGAAATTTTAACTTTTGAAAGTAGAGGCCCGTGCCTATAATCGCGCATCATTCATTTTATTGAGTAAGGGGGAATAATCGTGGATAAATATGACGTTAATGGAAATGAGTACAACCCAGAAACTTTGGCCTTGGGCTATGGCTACGACCCTACCCTTTCCGAAGGTGCGATAAAGGCCCCTATCTTCCTCACCTCGACTTTTCAATTTAAGTCGGCCATGGAAGGAAAGCGCTTCTTTGAAGTGGCCTATGGCCTAAGAGAAAAAGACCCAGGCGAACAACTCGGCCTAATCTACAGTCGTATCAATAATCCCAACTTACAAATTTTTGAAGAGCGTATTTCGGCCTGGGATAAAACAGATAAAGGCGCTGTCTTCGCTTCTGGAATGGCCGCCATTTCCACAGCTGTCATGGCCCATCTTAGTCCAGGAGATGTACTGATTTCCTCTAAGCCCATCTATGGGGGAACCCATTATTTCTTTGAAAATATTCTGCCTCGCTTTGGAGTGAAGACCTATCAAGTAGGCATCCGCGACAATATGGCCCAGGCGCTGGAAGATTGTATCAAAGAGAAGAATATCGATCCAAGTAAGGTGAAGATGGTCTACTTGGAAACTCCGGCCAACCCCAATATTCGCATGGTCGATATTCAACAAGTTTCCAACTACTGCAAAGGCCCGCTTCAAGGTGCTCTTTTGGCCGTAGACAATACTTTCCTTGGGCCAGTCTTCCAAAGACCTGCCGAACAAGGAGCAGATTTAATCATTTATAGTGCGACTAAATTTATTGGAGGCCACAGTGATCTCATTGCAGGAGTGGTCACCGGTAGTGAGAAAGTGATGGCGCCCGTGCTTGAGCACAGAACGATTTTTGGAACCATGGCCAATCCTTTCACAGGCTGGATGCTTCTGCGCTCACTTGAAACTCTCGGAATTCGTATGCGCAGACAGGCCAAGTCGGCCAAGAAAATTGCAAAGCTCCTCTCTGAGCATCCTCTCGTTGAAAATGTCTACCACCCCTCCGTTTTCACCGGTGAGCAAAAGAGAATTTATGAAGCCCAATGTAGTGGACCAGGATCTCTGATTTCCTTTGATGTCAAAGGTGATGAAGCGATGGCCTTTAAAGTTCTCGACAGCTTTCAAGTGGCCAGACTCGCCGTCTCCCTTGGCGGAACCGAGACCTTGGTTGAGCACCCCATGACCATGACCCACTCCGATGTCCCTAGAGAAGAGCTTATGGCCATTGATGTCACTGAATCAACGATTCGTATGTCTGTAGGTATTGAACATTACGATGATTTGAAGGAAGACCTCCTACAGGCCCTTGGAAAAGCAGCAAATCATTAGCCGTTGGCGGTTAGCTGCTAATGGTGGAGTGGGCAGTGACGGTGGCCGTGGCGGTCACCGTATTATTTGCCATTTAACCCATTTCTCGGCTAAATAACCCCATGCAAATCAACGTAAAATACCTCGATAACCTAAAGTGTGAAGCCAGCTTCGACGACTTCAAAGTTCTCTCCGATCAGCCTGTACGCTATAAAGGAGATGGCACTGCTCCAGGTCCCTTTGACTACTTCCTCGCCTCTTCTGCCATGTGCGCGGCCTACTTTGTTAAGGTTTACTGCAACACTCGCAATATCCCCACTGATGGCATCATCGTTACCCAAAATAATATTGTCGATCCAGAAAACCGCTACAAGCAGGACTTCCATCTGCAAATCGAGCTTCCCGATAGCATTAGCGAAAAAGATAAGAAGGGCATTCTCGCTTCCATGGATCGATGTACCGTGAAGCGCGTGATTCAAAACCAACCGGGCTTTCTTATTGAGGCGATCACGGGCACTCAAGACAAGAAGGCCCTTGAATACAAAGAATACCAAAGAGATGAATTCAAAACCCAAATCACGGGCAAGGACTGTACCCTAGAGGAAACCATCACCAACATGAGAAAGATCCTCGAAGATCTGGGCATCAAAATAGAGATCGCCTCTTGGCGCAATCCCGTACCTCACGTATGGTCCGTTCACATTCGCGATGCTGACTCTCCTATGTGCTACACCAATGGAAAAGGGGCCACCAAAGATGCGGCCCTCTGTTCGGCCCTAGGTGAATACCTGGAGCGCATTAGCAATAACTACTTCTACAATGACTACTTCCTCGGTGAAGAGATGGCCAACGCTCCCTTTGTCCACTACCCCAACGAAAAATGGTTTGAGCTCGACGAAGAAGGGAGTATTCCCGCAGGACTAATGGATGACTACCTTCTTGAAGTCTATAATCCCGAAGGTGAATTGACTGGTCTCAATCTGGTAGACACCAACTCAGGAAATTTTGAACGCGGCGTCTGTGCAGTTCCCTTTACACGCTTTCGTGACTCTGAAAGCGTCTATATTCCCGTTAACTTGATTGGTAACCTCTTTGTCAGCAATGGCATGAGTGCAGGAAATACCATCTATGAAGCACGAGTTCAGTGCCTCTCGGAAATCTTTGAGCGCGCCGTAAAGAATCAAATCATTCGTGAAGAGATGGGCCTACCTGACGTTCCTCGCAGCGTGATAGAGAAGTATCCCCACATTCTTGAAGGGATAAAAACCTTAGAAGAAAAGGGATTTCCCATCGTCGTCAAAGATGCGTCTCTCGGAGGCATTTTCCCCGTTCTTTGCGTAACCCTACTCAATCCTAAAACTGGAGGAGTCTTTGCTTCCTTTGGTGCCCATCCTAAATTTGAAGTGGCCCTAGAGCGCTCTCTCACGGAGCTGCTGCAAGGAAGAAGCTTTGAAGGGCTCAATGAAATGCCCGCTCCCACTTTTAATAGCTTTGCCGTAACCGAACATAATAATATCGTCGATCACTTTATCGACTCGACCGGTGTTGTCTCTTGGAAGTTCTTTAGTGCCCAGTCAGAATACGAATTCGTCGAATGGAATTTCTCAGGAGATACCCACCAAGAATTTAACCACCTCATGGAAATCTTCAAAGACCTCGAAAAAGAAGTCTACATAGCTGACTATCAAGAATTAGGCTGTAGTGCTTGCCGCATTCTTGTGCCAGACTACTCCGAAATCTATCCTATTGAAGACCTGGTATGGGATAATAATAATCGCGCTCTTGAATTTAGACAGGAGATCCTCAACCTGCACTCTCTTGAAGAGAGTGAACTTGAAGAGCTCTTACAAGACCTTGAAGAAAGTGAGCTTGATGACTATATGCCCATTTCAGAACTCATCGGTGTCGCCTTCGACGAACATGATGCATGGGCACGGCTAACAGTTGGAGAGCTCAAGGCCCTTAGTCTTCTTAAACTACAAAAGCTGGAAGAGGCCAAACACTTTATCGACCTCTTCCTCACCTTCAATGATAGCACTCCAGAGCGCCGTCAATTCTTCCAACTCCTAGGAAGTTGCCTTGATATCGAAATGGATGAAGAACTCACTCATAATGACTACGAGAAAGTGATGACTCAAATGTACGGAGAAGAGCTCTACCAAGTGGCGCTCAATACATTACAAGGTGAAGTACATTTTCCGGGACTCACGCCAACGGATATGAATCTAACTGGTCTCAATAAACATCAGAAACTTATTGAAAGCTATCGTAAGCTTCAGGCCATGCGCTCAAGAACGGCCTCGCTTTAGAATATCTTTATCTTTGAAGTGGAATAAGTAGGTTATCACCATGGCCAAGAAGCAGCCACTGATAACAAAGGCCACCCTTTCTATTGGAGTAGACCAAGACTCTAGCGAGTCATGGGGGCTCATCACAATCACGGTGGCCACCAAGGCCGAACGCAAACAGGTATCAAGCTTTAAAATATGGCCAAACAGTAGCGTAAAGAATAGGGCCACAGGAATGGACCACTGATGGTAGGCCAGAGGCAGGGACAAGACAAAGACGAATCCCACACTCGCTCCCAATAAATTGGCCTTAATCCTATCCACCGCTAATTGCATGGAGTCTTTGCCATCGGGAGAGAGAATCAAGAGCACTGAAAGCAGACACCACATGGTATCGTACTTATTCATGGAAGGGATAAATTGTGAAAAATACAGGACAACTAAGGCCCCTACAGCGCATTTTAGGGAGTAAATCACTAGACTCTTCAATCTTTCTCTATTCATGGCCCTTATTTTAACATGGGCCTAAAAATTGAGGAGAGCATAGTTCTAGACGAGCGGATATTCTCTACGAGTTAGAAAATATCAGCTCAAATCCCTTTTCAATGTCTATAAAACCTCGCTAACGTAATAGCTCTATCGCTATAAAAAAGGGTCTATTTATGAAGTCACTACTGCTCACTTTATGCATTCTTCTCTCTCATGCAGGGTTTGCCCAAATAGAAGAACAATACAGAACCCACCTCTCCAAATCGATCATCATCAATAAGGATATCTCTACTGTCTTTGAGCATGTGAAAAATACGATGAATGATGACACTTGGCGTACGGAAGTCAATCAAATGCAGGCCGATGGACCCTTTCAAGTAGGAACAACTTATACGGAAGATGCTCATATTGGTCTCAGAAGAAATTTCATCACCAAAACCGTACTGGTTGCGCTTGAAGAAAATGTTAAGGCCTACTACGAGACGCCTACCCAAGCGACCTATGCCCTTACCAGTCTCAGAGAAGTGAAAAGAATCGATGATGAAAAGACCGAGTTTACTTATACCGTAGAGTTTGACTCTAGAATGAGCAGAGAAACTTTAGGTATAAATCTCTCCCCCAGCATCCTCCAAGTATCTTATGGTGTTATAATGGCAAAGTACCTTAGAAACCTTAAACGATACTTAGAATAATTTATGCCACTAAAAAATTTGATTTTAAAACTGGCCCTTAATCGACCAAAACTCTCGATAGGGCTCACCCTCTTCCTCTCTCTTGCTTCCCTTATATTTCTGCCGCGCCTTACCAGTGATTTCTCCTATCGCGGCTTCTATAGCGAAGACAATATCTATATTAAAAACTATAAAGACTTCGTTAAAGAGTTCAGTGGAGACGACACACTCGCCATCTACTTTGAATCCGAGAAGAATGTCTTTAACAAGAAAACCATTCAAACCCTAAAACAACTTACCCATGAGTTGGAAACCTATCCCAATGTCATCAAGGTGACCTCACTTTCCAACTACGTACACATCCATTCTGAAGAAGATGATATTGTGATTCAAGACTTCATCCCTGAAGAAGATGAACTTAGTGCGGATTACCTCCAAAAGAAGGCGCAGCAGGCCTCTGAAGATCGCATTATTCCTGGCTATCTCGTCAGCAAAGATCTTTTGGCCACTACAATTATCCTTAAACTCAGGCCCTCCTTAGAATCAACGATTGACTATACCCCTACAATAAAGAAGCTTGAAGAACTAGAAGAAAGGCTTGCTCCAGAGTTTACCTATATTGACTTAGTGGGCTCTCCTTTGGTGAGTTATCATTTTCAAAACCTCTCCCTTAATGACCTCACTCTAATTCTTCCGCTCTTCTTTGCCTTCTTGGCCTTAATCATTTATCGCCTTTTCAGACAATTCACCTATATTGGAGTAACCTCCATTGTTCTTGTCCTCAGCATTATCACCACCTTCTCCTTTGCTGCTTTGGTGGGCATCCAATACAATAATATCGTGGGAGCAATTCCCATCATTCTCTTGGCCATCAGTATTGCCGATTGCATCCACTTCTTCTCCGTATTTAATAAGAAACTCAAGGGAGAAGATAATGTTAAGCTGGCCGTGCACTATGCCTTGGATCACGTACTCTTTCCCACTTTCCTCACTTCGTTTTCCACTTGTATTGGCTTTCTCTCCTTAACCATTTCAGAGATCCTACCCATAGAAGGGCTGGGAGTCCTCGGCGCTTTTGGTACCGCCTGGGCCTGGGTACTCACCGTCTTCTTGGCCGCTCCTTTGACTTCCCTGTTGAAGCTCAAATACAAAGAAGAGAAAAGTTTCATCAGCACCCTCAATTTTTCAAATATGGTTGATTTCCTTGAGCACCACAAATGGGGAATCTTCATCTCTATTCTTCTTGTTACTAGTGGCTTCACTTATATTGCCCTTCAAAATACAGTGGATTCAGATCCCCTCTACTATATTCCAGAAGATCACCCCTTTAGGGTTTCAACCATTAAAATGGAAGAAACCATTGGTGGAGTACAGGGTATCGAGTTGGTTCTAGATTCAGGCGCCCCTGACGGCATCTATGATCCTAACTTTGCCGCCAAAGTGGAGAGCTTAATTGATTGGCTAAAAGAGAGGCCTGCTTATACCAAAGTCTTAAGCTATACCAAGACCATTAAGCAAGTGAACCAGTATATGGAACAAGGAAAGGAAGAGGCCTATACCTTACCTAAGCTACGTGAGAAACTGGCGCAACTCATGTTCTTCTATGAGCTCAGCCTCCCCATGGGAAATTCCATTACTGATTCTGTAAACCTCAAGAAGAGTCGGGTACGGGTAACAGGAATGTGGAATCTCCATAACTCCTATTCTATTTTGAAGGAGTTTGATGCCATCAACGCTAAACTTAAAGAACTCGAGCTTAAAGGCGAGATACGCGGAAAAATGCCTATCTTCCACAATATGAACAACTATGTGGTCAACACTTTCTTCACTTCCATTGTTTCGGCGATCCTTTTGATTTCCCTAATGATGGTCATTATTTTCAAATCACTAAAGATTGGACTCATCTCCATTCTTCCCAACGTCATTCCTCTGCTTTGGGGTGGAGGTTTTCTCTTTCTTCTCGGAAAGAATATCGATATGGGAACTGTTGTTGTATGTGCCATCTGTATGGGGGTGGCCGTAGATGACACCATCCACTTCCTCTCTTTCTTTGCAAAGAAATCAAAGAGTGCAACCTCCACCAAAGAGGCCATTACCCAAACTCTAGGCGATGTGGGCTCGGCCCTGTGCTCAACGACTCTTATTTTGGTAGCGGGCTTTCTCTTCTTTATTATGGGAGACTTTGTGCCCAATCGAAACCTAGGAATTATGACGGCCTTTATCCTCTCAACCGCTCTTTTTATGGACCTCATCCTACTGCCCACGATCCTTCTGATCTTTAGTGATGCCCCTAAAGAAAGACAGTAAATTTTACTTTATTTAGAATAGAGAGCTTCTCATTCGTTGATTCTGCGATAAAAGCTCTCTATGAAAAAATTTATCTGCTCATTCTCAATCCTACTGATTACCCTATCCTCCTACGCCCTCGAAATCCAAGGGGTCGTCACCCGTGTTTATGACGGTGACACTCTGACGATTAATTCAGAGCTCTTTGAAAAACCAAAGCGAGTAAGGCTCATTGGAATTGATACCCCTGAGATTAACTTCAACGGTGAAGGACAAGGAGAAATCTCGATTGCCGCTCGTGACTATTTATCTGAGCTTGTTCCCAATGGAACTGTAGTGACTGTAGACTTAGGAAAGAATGGTAGCCTCTACCGCAGAAGGCTCTTGGGAACGATCTATGTTGGTGATAAGAATATCAACCTCGCCATGGTTGAATCGGGCCATGCGGCCTCTTACCTCATCGACCCTGTCGATAAGGACCTCTACCTCTCCTACCGTGAAGCGGCCAAGTATGCCTACGAAAATAAATTGGGATTCTATGCGGTAACGGATGTCATGCCCTATCAATTTAGAATGATCGTACAAGACAAAGAAGGAACTAACTATGTGGGTGACTTTGAGTCTAAGACTCTCTACTACCCCAATGAAGTTGACCAAGTCCTTCCCTACAATCGTATCTTTATCAGAACGATTGAAAGAGCAAAAGAACTTGGTTACTCCCTAAGAAAATAATAACAGATTAGCGTCTGCGTCCCCCCATCAACCTCAACATAAAGAGAAAGAGGTTGATGAAGTCTAAGTAAAGCCTTAGAGCACCTAAGATCGTCTCTTTCTGATCTTCCTCTGTGCCTTCATTACCAATGATATTTGAGTTCTTAATCTTTTGGGTGTCATAGGCCGTCAAACCACTGAATATGATAAGACCTGCAATATTGTATACCCAAGTTGTTTTCGCTCCCATTAAAGAGGGAAAGAAAAAAGAAAGTAGACCAAAGCCAATTAATCCCCACAGGCCCATGATACAGAAAGATCCAACTGGACCTAGGTCCTTCTTTGTCACATAACCAAAAGCACTCAGTCCACCAAAGGCAACGGCCGTCGTTAGGAAAACGGAGAAGATGCTATCTTGAGTATAGGCCAAGAAAATAACAGAGAGGGTCACACCATTTAATGCCGAGTAAAGAAGATATAACCCCATGGCCGTCATCCCAGAGAGCTTATGCATTCGCGCCGTAATAAAAACCACCAGAGCAATCTCCCCAATGAGAAGTCCATAGAAGAGTATCTTGTTGGTTACAATGGTATAGACCATCTCTTCACTACTACCAATAAAGTAAGAGATAAGTGCGGTAAGTAAAATTCCCATCGTCATCCAGCGGTATACACCACTCATAAAGCGAGCATTTTCCGCTTCAATTGACATTGGAGAATGTGAAGATATTTGATTCATTTGTCCCATCCTTAGTTATTAGAAACTAAATTATTTTACCATTAATGATGCCAAAATGGTTGAGTAAAACCTCAGACAACTTCATATCATTTCAGCCAGTTACCTTCTACATCTTCCTATAAATAAGCAAGTTTTGCCACCAAACCTTCTCACTCTGTAATTAGCGGCCAATTCATCTCGATAAGTCATTACAAACCAATTCTTAAAGGAAGATTTATGAGAACAAGTATCCTTACTTGCACCCTTGTGCTGCTTTCGACTCCCTTATGGGCGAATGACTACGAGGCCAGTGTAACAAACTTTAATCTGAACTATTCATCACCAAGTGGGAAGGCCTCTTCAACGGCCCTATCCTACGATCAATATAACTACCCTAGCTACACAGAATACGCCGTTGAACTCCAAGGCGGAGTCCTCACTCTTGAAACTCCTGATGAACTCATCCAGTTAGATAACTTGCCCGATGTAATCTCGGATGTAGATCACTTAGTTGTATCCAATCTCAACATAACCAGTAACTCATCAAAAGTAGCCGTTAGTGCCAATAGTTTGAAGTCACAATCTACGGATTCCTCACTTGATGTGAGCCGCTTGGCCATTAACTGCGCCTACCAATCTTCCAATGACACTTTTATCAATGAGGTTCTCGACTCCTGCTTTAACAATAAAGGTGATGTCACTCTCGGTTCTTATAAAGATTCAGGAAAGGAAGTTGTTGGCGACACTACCCTTAGCGTTCGCAATAACACCATGAATTTTCAGATGAAGGCCCAAGGACTCAAGATCAAAGGCAATGGAAAAACCTACTTCGAAAATAATCAAATCAGAATTCGTGTGGATAAGGCCAAGGTCGGCTTTCTCAACGTTCGAGGTCGCCTCTTTAACGAACTCGAAAAACTTGAATCAGAAAAAGTATCTGTAAATGAACCCTGGATTGAAATTCAACTCTAATCAAGAAGATCTAGTCAAGAAGACATAATAAGGAGATTATAATGAAAACACCATTGACCCTAACCGCTGTGATGATCGGCACACTTATGAATGTAAATTTATACGCCTCTTCAAATGAGATCACTTACGAATTGGCGACCACCCCCGTAAATGAACAACCCCATGCCAAGACCCTCTCTCCCGAAGAAGAGCAGGCCTATTTTGAAGAAGCTCAAAGAAAAGCAAACTATGAGCTTCTCAACTTTCGTTTTGAGCAAACGGATTGGCGTGAATGCACCGACAATGTAACGGGTAACTACTCAGGCTACAACTGCGCTAACCGTCGTGGTATGTCTGTTATTCTTAAAGATTTCATGGAGGCCTATATGCCCAGTTGTGTGCAAGAAGCGCTTGATGCTGTGGATGGTGGCGAACTCGATCAACTGCATATCATCCACGATGGAGTTCTTGGTGATCGCAGACACTCTCCTCGCAGTATGCACGCAGAAAATAGAGCAATTGATATCGACTCTTTTGTGGTAACAACCTACTCAGGACAAAAGAAGAAGTACCTCTATGAAGCTCAAGAAAACCGTGACTTTTTTGTGGCCTTTAGAAAGTGTTGGGGAAAAGTTGTTCACGACAATAATGGTTGTCCCTACTACGCAAACAATCCTATCCGTACCGGATCAATTGGCTGGGAAGATAGCAACCACCAACACCATATGCACACGTCTGTTCCTTACTGCGTGAGCGGCTCTTACGGTGACTACTATTACAACCGTTAGTGGTGAGCGGTTAATCGTTAACGGTGACAGTAACCGTCACCGTTACCGTTACCGTTACCGTTACCGTCACAGTTCGCTGCTAGCCACTAACCGCCTAATACCAAACTCGACAGCGAGTACCACCACGAGAAGTCTCTCCCCAGCGCTGCTCCACCTTATCATTGGGATGAGAACTCAACAGCCCTGCTTTTTGACGACGATGAAGTTCAGCTAAGTGAATCGTTCTTCCCGCTTTATAAGTCACAGAACAAGTATTGAGAAGATCCCTCGCTGATGAATAGTCTTCTCCTTTTTCAATGGCCAAAACCACATCCCAAAGAGGGCCGTCCACTTCTCCCATCTGACCCATCTCTTCAATCTCACGACGAGCGCTAAAGAGACTAATAAAGGCTTCACTCAGCGCTTTATCACGAGCTGGTGTAGAATAGGCATCATAGTCGGCGTAATTCATACATCCATGGCCATTGCTATTCATATAATCCAAGGCCTGATTCACATAGGTCACGCGGTCGTTGGCCTGAGTACAAACATTTTTAAGAGATCTCTCTATCATCCCCTGAGGAGTCTCTTCTGAAACTTGAAGCGTTTTCTTAACGAATTTAAAAAAGTTGCGCGGACCCATATCATCAACAAAGGAGTATTGCTCTTGTGAGTAACCATAATCTTCGGGATAACGGTTGGTAGAAATATTGTGAAGATGAGGCCATTTGAAGCGCTTAAATCCCCATACACTTTGAGGTTCATTTGAGAACATATACTCCTGACGATACATCATATCAGAACCACTCTTAGCAATGGCCTGAGTAGAGTAGATCACATCGAAGTTCCCTGTCATCGTAACATCTTTAATATTGTAAGAGTGACGAATGGTCTTTCCTGTAAATCGTTTAATCTTATAAGTGAAGAGCATTCCCGGAGTAATTTCCGAGACCTTAACCGGTAGTGTGTCGTGATGGCTAAGATGTTCTGTACCCACTTGATCACCGAGGTAATTAATAAAGGCGACAAGTTTTTTTTGAGCAGACCCATAGCGATCAAATTTATCTAATTCATTTGACAGGTATCCGTAAGCATTACGTCCCCCACTGGGATTGATCACTCTAAAAGGTAGAGAGTTTTCAAGTGAGAAAATAGCTCTCAGGGCATAACTGGCATCGGCACAGTCAGCGTTGATTCCATAGTAAGGGCTGGTTCGTGCCGTAAAAAGTTTCTTGTGAACATTGGCCGATTGGATCCATTGAGAATACTTACGCTCCCAGTTCATATCCCATTCATTTGTAGCACTCCATAACTTTGCCTGTACGCTACCTATGGAAAAACTAACAATTAATAACAGATATAAACTTAGCTTTTGCATTCTATTCTCCCTAAATATATGATGACCCTTCTCGAGGACGAAATAAAGAATAATTAGCAGCACTTGTCAATTTGCAGCGGAGTATAAAGTTGGACAGAAAAAAAACACTATTCACTTTTTTCTTTT
>JBFHGF010000013.1:0-17592 GCA_041583335.1 Bacteriovoracaceae bacterium | reverse complement strand
CCCTCAACCTCCTTGACGCAACTGGCATGACTAAGTTCGGCCTTGAGTTCTTGTGAAATTCGCTGAATATGTCCCTTATCTCCATAGAAGTCACCCAATTGGAGGAGCTTTAAGGTGGCCTTTGCTGCGGTGAGACTACTTTGAGAGAGAAAAAGAGAAGAATTCTCTGGCCTTGAAGTATTGTGTAGATAAATGGGAAAAGGAAAAAGGTTCGGTATAAGTACTATTTTCCCCGAATATAAATACACCAATGTCTTTTCAGAGAGAAAACTTGAGTGTCTACCAGCATCATAGGTTTCAATACCTGTAGGTGCACTAAAAGTTGCATAAATCGTTTTACCGGTAACTTTTTGTAAAAAGGAATTTATCTCTTTAAGAAGACCGACCTGATCTCTTTCGCTGCAAAAAATCTCTGGTGAAAGTGAACTTTGAAGACTTGTTTTGAAGGTTAGAGGGTGGCCATATCCCAGTAGGGTTGATCTGGGTCCAAGGTATAGGGTCTCTTGTCCCTCTGAGTTAATCCTAAAGGGTCCATCTCCTGTGGGGAGAACGTGGCCATTAAAAGATAAACCATCGCGCTGCTTTGAGTTTTTTAGTAGCTCTGAAAATAGTTGATAAAGTTGATCGTCTAGGGAAGCCATTTTTACCTAATTTTAGAAACTTGAACTCACGGTTCAGGGGATAGATAATATATTTATGGCAAATCATAGCACGCAAGACATATTAAAGGCAGCCCAAGATTATTATTTAAAAGGTGAATTTGAAAATTCGCTGAAAATAATTAGGGAAAATAAAAATGATCTCGATTCAGGTCTGTTTCATTACAACCTCGGCTCAATTTATTTGAAAATGAATAATTTTGGGCCTGCTAGGTTTCACTTGGAAAAGGCAAAGAATGAAGGCTTCACCTATCCCATGGTTTGGAATAACCTTGAATATATCAAGCTCCAGCCTGGAGTTACTGATCCGGTAATGAGTAAGAACTGGCAAGAGTATGCCACTGCAAATGCTATGGATATTCCATTCTCTTTTTATATCGCCTACCTTTTTGCAGGGTTATGTATTTTTCTTCTTTTGTTGAGGAAGAAATGGATCCAAAATAAGCTCTTGATTTTAGCCTATATGGCCCTTCTCTTAGTTCCTGTTACTTTTAGGTATACTTATCAAGAAGGGCATACCTATGCTGTTGCAATGAAAGACGCCCATGTACATGAAGGACCGTCACAGATATATCCAGACTATGGAAAAATCGCTGCGGGAAGTAGAGTTGTTGTCGGTCGTTTTTATGATGATTGGTATTATATTGTTTCACCAAGCGATAGATCTGGTTGGGTACAAAAGTCAGATTTGGGATTTTATTAAGTAAAGGGCGAACACAAAATGAGTTACGAAAAAGAAATCTCAGATAAAATCGAGGGTCACGAACCTTTACCAGAGAAGTTGGAAATTTCTGTTCTACGATACTTTTGGCAGTCCAATCCTATCATGGGTAAGAAGGTGGATAGCATCCCTCGTTTTCTAAGAAGAATTGAAGTTTTAAAGAACTTTACAGAAAATGAACTGAGAATTCTTGCTAAATTTTTACACCTACGAAAGTTCAATGCAGGAGATGTTATTTTTAATCAGGGAGAGCTTGGGGTTGGATTTTATCTTATTTATAGTGGTTATACTGATATCGTTGTTCCCGAGACAGATACAGTCGATGGCGATAAAGAAAAGAAATCATCCCATGTTTTAACGCTTGAGAAGTATGACTACTTTGGAGAGTTAGCACTTTTACAACAAAACAGTACCAGAAGTGCAATGGCGATTAGCCGGCAAGGCTGTGAACTTATTGGACTGTTCAAACCAGATGTTGATCAACTTATTAATATTTATCCCTTAATTGCAGCAAAACTACTTCAATCAGTAAGTTTAATTGTGGCCAATAGGCTTTTTTCTATCACTAGAGAAGTTCAAGAATTGAAATTTAAGATCAACACATTGGAGAAAAATGCCAGCAGTTAATCAATTTGGTAAAAGAGAAAAAATTAAACTAACTTTTTTCTTTCTAATCCTGATTCTATTTGGACTGACTTTGCTACTCATGCCAAGAGTTTCGGTACCTCTTGTCTTTGGTTATGTGATTTATCTCATTATAAATCCAGCAGTTCCTGCAATAGAGAAACTGGGACTTAACCGACTAAGCTCAATTCTTCTTGTATTTTCATCTCTAATTTTCTTTTCTACCTATCCATTTATTAAGATTGTTCCAACGGTGACATCTGAAGTTGAAAATATTCAATATTACCTTCCAAAGATTGAAGGTTTTGTAACAAAGAAATACAAAGAGCTTAAATATGAAGTAAAAGAAAGAACGAGTTATGAAATAGATGATCAATACTTCTATGAAGCAGTTGATTGGGTTAAGTCAACAACAGGTAATGTACTTCTCAATGTACCAAACTTTCTTGCCTCTTTATTAGAGTGGGTATTTTTGATTCCCCTCATTATCTTCTTTTTATTGAAAGATGGTCTCGCCTTTAAGCGAAGCTTTCTTAGGCTTATTCCCAATAGCATCTTTGAACGTTTCTACTATCTGTCTTATCAATTTAATCGGAAGCTTGGTGATTATATTTTCGCGAAATTTGTGGAAGCTTCAATTGTCGGTCTAATCATTACCTCCGGTCTGCTCATCATGGATGTGCGTTTTGCTCTGCTCTTTGGAATTATTGCGGCGGTTACAAATATCATACCTTATGTGGGCCCAGTTCTGGGCTTTGTTCCTGCGGCCTTATTTGCCTTCGCAGAATATGGGTATGGGACCACAACAGGTGCTATTATCACTCTCTATCTCATCGCTAACGCTATTGATATGGCCCTTGTGTTTCCCATCCTCGTATCAAAGATTGTTGATCTGCACCCTCTTACCGTTGTTGTATCCGTTATCTTAGGAAGTCAGTGGCTTGGTATTGTGGGAATGATTGTATCGATCCCTCTTGCCGCAGCGCTCAAGTTGATTTTAGATGAAGTTTACAAGGAAATCTATCAGGATTCCTGATCCTCTAAGCGTCCCAAAACACTGTGTTTATGGGGACTTTACCCACCTCTTTGGCCAAGAGATACTTTGACTATGCTTGTTGTTGGCCGTTAAGATAAGGCTCAGAGCTCTAATCTTTAAGTAGTGGAAATCAGTCGTCTATGAAGCTTAATATTTTTATTCTTACCATTCTCTCTTCTCTAACATTTTACTCATGCTCTACTCCCAGGCCATCGGGTGAAACGGAAGCTGAGGTTCTCTATAAAGAAGCCCAGCAGCTAACGGAAGAAGGTCGCTACCTCTTGGCCACAGAGAAACTAAACCAGATAAGAAGTAAATATCCCTACTCCTATTATGCAACTTTTGCAGAGTTAATGAGTGCAGATGTTCTCTATGATCAAGAAAATTTTGCGGAAGCTGCTGCAGCCTATATTGTCTTCAAAGACTTCCATCCTAGACATAAGAAAGCTGACTATGTGATGTATCGAATTGGAGAGTCTTTCTTCAAGCAAATTCCGGAAAGCTATGATCGTGATTTGAGCCCAGCTTATGAAGCGATCAAATACTATCAAGAGCTAAAAAATATTCATGGTGGAACGGAGTATGGCGAGAAGGCGGCTGGACGAATTGAAGAGTGCCAGCAAATGATCCGCGATAAGGAGCAATATATTGCTGACTTCTATTATAAAACAGAAGTCTATGATGCTGCTCGCTTTAGGTATAAAATGATTATTGAAGAATTTAGAGAGCCTAAAATGAGATCTCACGCTATGGTGAGAACATTTTTGGCTTCCGCTGAGATTGGAGACAAAGACTATTGTCGTCAGCACAACGACTTCTATAAGCAAATGGTTGCAAAAGATTACTTAGACAACTTATCTCAGGCCTATGACAGCTGTATGAATACAAAAGTTGTTATGAAGACTGATGACAATAAATAGGAGACTTGCGTGAAATCCTTACAGAAAAGTGAAGATTACAGAAAGGCCAAAGAGTTATTTGAGAAGCGTGAGTACAAGAAAGCTCAAATCCTTTTAAGTGATATTATTGAAACAGAAAGAGATGATAAAGATCTACTCTCAAAGACTTTCTTTCTGTTGGGAAATATCTTTCATATTAAAGGTGAAGTTGGTAAGGCCATCAAGGCTTTTAATAAGTGTTTATCCTTAGATCCTTCTCATACTGATGCATCTATTAGCCTCTCTGTTCTTTACAATGATATAGGACAGTATGAGGAAGCTACAAGAATTTTTGAAGTAGCGAATAAACGAGTTAAAAGTGGTAATAGTGAAGACTTTCTGGAAGATGGCCATATCAATAAGAAGTTTGCAGCAAAGCATTTTGAATTAGCTGAAATGTACTTTACCTATAATCGTCTCGATGAAGCATTATTTGAATATACAAAGGTACGTAACCTTGATCCTCAAAATCATGAAGTAAGGATCAAGATTGCTAAGACCTATGCTAAGAAAGGCTTTATTAATAAGGCCTTTGATGAGCTTAAGTCCCTAGGTCTTGAGGACCCCAATTACATGCCTGCAAGGATTGCACTTGGAGTCTTGTATTATGGTAATGGAAAGATACTAGAGGCTCAGTCTGAGTGGGAAAAAGTGCTTATAAAGGATCCTCGAAATGAGGAAGCCCTCATGTATCTGAATCTTTCAAGAACAGCGACAGAGACATCACTTTCTTAAGGTAATTAAAAAAATAAATAATAAAAAAGCCCGCATTAAGCGGGCTTTTTTAATTGAAGAATGTTTTAAGAGACTAAGCTTCTTTGCTAGGAGTCTTTGTTTCAGTTGCCGTCTCTTCAGTCATTGTTGCTGAAGAAGTAGCGGCTTCAGTTGCAACTACTGGCTCATTTGCAGTAGTACGTGTTGTATCGTCGGAGCTATAGTTTACGATATATCTTTTAAGCTCTTTGTACATTGGACATCTTACTTCAAGTTTACTGTCTTGAAGTACGATTTGTCTGGCAACTTTAGATTGGTTGTTGATTACGATAGGAGCTTTGAGGTTTGCAGACATTTCTTGAACATTTTTTGGAATAGTAAGAATGGTGTAAACGCTTGCGCTATTGATTGATTCAAGTTCAAGACTTGTTAACTCGGCAGGAAGAAGTTTAACAATATAGTCAGGCTTGAAAATTTTTGGTTCAAGAATTGGGAATGCAGTAGCAGGATCTTCTGCTGATTGGAACCACAGGATCAATGTCTGATCGCCTGGGTCAACTATGAAGAACTTCTTTAGGTTTTCAAACCCTAAAAGACCTTCTTTAAAAACAATAATGTCTTTCTTATCTACTTCTAGTTCGCCGAATCGTGTTGTGTTGAGTTTCACTTGCCTGCCTCCTAGACCATAGGACCATTCCTGCAGCCTGATGATTGATTCTAGCAGTCGAAGAATCGAGAAAGCAAGTAGGAATTTAGTTCTAGGAGAGCTTAATCGTCCTTCTTTTTAAGCTCTGCAGAAAGATCTGATAAGCTATTAAAATCACTTTGGGACGCCTCGGTATTTTGATCTTGAATGGCCTGATAGACCTCTTCTCTATGAATTTTGGTTTCTTTGGGTGCTTTTATGCCGAGTCTAACTTGCTTACCCTTAATTTGCACCACAACAATTTTGATGTGATCATCAATTGCAATACTTTCACCCAGCTTCCGTGTCAAAACTAACATACTTGTTACCTCAGTAGGATTCCTGAACCTTCCTGTTCCGGTCCGAAACCTTCATATAATATTTGCAATGCTTAATAGCAAGTAAAAAAAAATAATTTGAAGGTATCTACCTTCAAAAAATATATTAGGGAAGCGAAGATGTAAAATTTACCGTAGAAAGTCAATAAGGCTTTTGCTCATAAGGCCTTGACTGGCTTGATATGTGCTTTTGAGAATATTCTGCTGACGCGTAATATCGCTAAAAAGTTCAGTTACGTCGGCATCGACGAGGGAGCTTCTTCGGGTTTGTGCGTCAATCGTCTGGTCTTCGTTGGACAATTTTGAGCTGTCCACACTATTCATAATAGAGCCCACCTTTGTTCTCATTGTGACTAGACGTGTAATAGATTCATCAAATTTTTCAAGTAAACTTTGGGTAAATGAAGGATCGTTATTTTCCAATGAATTGGTTAGCCCTTCGAGTAAACTAAAAACATTACTTCTTTCTTCATATATATTTTGTTGTGAGTCTGATTTTTCAGAGGCCAAGTCACGGCTAACCTCGAGTGCTTCTTCGCGGTCCTTGACCTTCGTTGGGTTCACATCTTCAGGTGAAACCTGCTCAAATGGATTGGGTTGCTTACTGGAAGTATCGTTGGAAGAGTAAAACACTTCATAGCCCGTTAGGTTTACGGGGATAAAGAAGTCCTTACTAATCTCAAGGGTCATCTTTCCTTGATCACCACTATAAACCCCTTGATCATCAAAAGGTTTGGAGAGGGTCTTGAAGCCACCGAAGAGATACTTATTTCCAACACGTTTGTTGGCAATGGCCAAGGCTTGATAGCGCAGTTGACGAACTTCATTGGCCACATTCTTTCTGATATCTTGATCATAGAAATCACTGGATTGTGCAAGGGCAATTTCTTTGGCCTTGTTAAGGATTTCCGTAATCTGTTCAATAGATTTCTCAGTGGCAGTAAGGTGGAGTTCAGCATACTCTGCATTTCTTGTGTATTGCTTATTATCTTTGATTCGCGATTGAAGTGATAAAGCTTCAACATTGCTGATAGGGTTATCACTAGGGCGAGTAATAGATCTCAAAGTAGAGCCTTTAAGCTGTAGGTTCTCCATTTTCTCTTTTGTCTTACCAAGAGAATATTTGATTGCGTGCATGTTAGAATTTTCAGAAACTCTACTCATTTATTACCTTTTTATGCTTAATACGGTATCAAACATCTCATTTGCTGTTTGCATAACTTTCGCTGCGGCATCGTACGCATGTTGAAATTTAACCATATTAGCTGCTTCCTCATCTAATGAAACACCACTTGTTCTTTCTTTGATTGTTTCTACTTGAACACGAATGCCTTCATTTTGTTCAGCATCGAGTTTGGCCTTACCAACTTCTACACCAACATTACCAACGGTTTTAAGGAACTCTTCCTCAATGGTTGCTGTTCCTCCGGCCATAAATTTTTCGTGCTGAAGTTTAGAAATGGCCAAGGAGATTCTGTTATCTCCTGGAGAGTTAGGGGATAGGGCCGTAACAATATTACTAATATCCTCTTGGACTTCATCGCTGAGCTGAAGGTTGAGCGAGGCATCCTTAGGATTATCACTAACTTTGAAGAAATTAATACCTGTGACAGGACCTTTAGCATCACTGGCAACAGTTCTTCCGTCTGCACCCTGCTCGATTTGACGGCCTACAAAACCTCTTCTGTGAATGGCATTTACAGAATTAGCGAAGTCAAAGGCCAAGCGGTCAACATCATCTTGTAGACGACGAGTATCCTCGTTTCTTACACGAATAAGGGAAGAAAGCCTTCCACTTTTAAATTTTTGAGTAATTTTGTGAGCGGGACGTGAAGCGAAGAAAACTTCAATAGATCCATCCATTCCATTTGAGGATTCTGACTCCGAGGTTCCTGCCGCTGCTAGCTCTTGAAACTCTGAACCTGCGACAAGTGTACCTACCCCAACTGCAGAGATAATAAAGTTATTTCTTTCATCACTATAGGTATGGATTTTAAAACTTTTGCTTAGTTCACGAATCGCAACATCGCGTTGATCTCTAAGGTCTCCTGTTTCACTTCCCGAGGCTTCAAGTTCAGCGATTTTAACATTAAGTTGAGTTACATTCTTCGCGATTGCATTGATATCTTTAATCTCACCGTCTATCTTTGAATCGATATTTCTTGAAACGCTATCAAGAGAAGATCGAATTCGATTGAAGTCTTTAGCAACAAGGTTTGCAGTGTCACGTACTACTGATCTCATCGTCTCATTGTCGGGTTGAGCGGAGAGTTCCCTGAAGGCGTTGTAGAATTTGTTGATAATGTTGTTGAGACCTTCATTATCAATTTCATTGAAAATATTCTCGATTTGCGTGAGTTCTTCATGGCGATAACTACTGTAGCTTTCGTTGGAGGTTGCCTTTTGTAGTCTTTGTTCTACAAATTTATCATGAACACGCTCTACACTGCGTACACGAACCCCTGTTCCTTGAATGAGACCAGATTTATTAATTGGAACGTTAGACTGTTGCATAACTCGTTGTCTGGAGTAACCTTCAGTGTTCACGTTGGCAATATTATGCCCCGTCGTCTCAAGAGACTTCTTGGCTGCGATTAAACCTGTATTTCCTATACCGAGTATATTCGCCACGGATGACCTATATCCTTAAACTCTATTAACGGGCCCCTTTTCTGGAGAGACCTTTATTGTTGTACGTAGAGTATGATTTAACACCGAGAGCTTCTTCTCTAATTTCACGTAAACTATTTATCGCTTTGTTTAAGAAGAGCTGATTCTTTTTATTTTGAGTTTGTAATTTTTCAATAATATCTACAAGCAAGCTATTGAAGCGAGAGAGGTGATGTGCATTATTGAGCCCTTCGTAGTAGCTCATTGTGCTAATCAGATCCGATACGGATTCAATAGGAGCTTGGTTATTGGCTTGAAGAAATATATTGAGCTCACCAATAAGCCCTTCTCTAACTTCTTCAAGTTTATTAATACGGGTCATGATTTCATTTTTTGAAACCATGAGTTCTTCAATAGCATCAACATCACTGGCCAACAGAAGGGAATACTCTTCAAAAGTCTTGTCAAGAAGAGTGGTGTGCTCTTCACAAAAGCGTTTCCATACATCAGTTACTCTGAAGTAAATAAGTTGTAAGGTATCATTTTGAGCAAGTATCTTTCCGTTGGTCATAGTAATCCTTAGAATTCAGATGAAAGAATTTTATCTGCAAGCTTATCGTAATCAACAGAGTAAGTTCCACTCTGGATTTGTTGTTTAAGCTGTGCGATTTTATCTGAATTATCAATATCTGGTGCTTGATCTACAGCTTTTTTGATTTTAGCGTAGTCTCTAACAGCATTCGGAATTTCAACCTTTGCGTGGCCACGAGAAGTATTATCCAGCTCTTTCATTCGAGCAGGCGCATTTCGTTGCAAATATCCTTGTTGAATGCCTCTCGCTTTTACGTTTGAATCTCCAGCAGTCTTGCTGCGAGGAAAAAAGCTGGATCTTGCTGGATTTGAATCTACCTTACTCATGGTCATCCTCCCTTACGGGGTTGATTTGGGAATTGGTTCCCATTTTTACTTCTGACTTTGGTTTAGCCGGTCCTTCCATTTCTATCTTAGGACCTCTTTGAAATTGAGATTTTGTTTGTGCATTAAATGCAGCAAGTGCATCTGTGTTTCTAAACTTCTTAGGATAGATTTGATCTAAGATAAGTTTTTGAATCCCAAGTCCATTCTTATGTTCAGTCATTCTATTAGACTCTTCTTTGTAGAGAAGGTCGTTATAATAATTAGTCGCTGTATTTGAGTCTTCTGGAGCACCTGTTGTTTTGTGCATTTGCTGTACCATAAATTCAACAAACTGCTGCTCAATACCGCGTGCGGCATCTTTGAAAGGTTTAGGAATATTTTCGAATTCGTCACGAATACCGCGCCCAACTTGCTTTTGCTTCTCTTTCTGAGCTTCAGCAGCTTTGTGGTTTTGAATATGACTGCGGTGGATTTCCATGGCCTTCCTTTGCCGATTTGGAGACCCTTCAATCCTTGAAGGGCACTCTATATGCTTATTCTAGCACTTTTTTCCTCTTTTGTCCCAGTGGGGAAAAGAGACGAAAATATTTCTTACTAGATCAGTTCAATTTCCCCAATAAGAGCACCATTTCTCTTAAGTGCTTGAAATATCGAAATTAAATCTTCTGGTGTTGTACCAAATGCATTTAAGCTCTTCACGAGGTCATTTAGGGTTGCGGCCTTATCAACATAGTAGACATTCTTGCCACCTTTATCTTCCCCCCCTTCGACTTGGATGGTGAGGTCTCCATGACTAATGGCCACTGGAGATATTTGAATGTCACCACCTGCGACGATAGTACCGGTTCGTTCGTTGATGATGATTTTGGCCTTTTGATCAGAGTGAACTTTGAAGTTTTCAACAATGGCCATAAGCTGGACTATTTTTCTCTCGTAATGAACGGGAATGATAAGATCGATAGTCGTTGCATCCTTACTTGTGGCGTATTTTCCACCAAGTTCTTGGTTAATCGTTTTTTCAACTCGAGCTGCTGTGGTGAAATCTGGGTTATTGAGGCTTAAACGAATTGATTTTTTATCAAAGAAGTTGAAGTCAATTTCACGCTCGATAGTTGCTCCACCTGCAATAAGTCCTGTTGTGGGGAAGGCCTTGCCTTTTGTGAGACCTCCGATGGATAACGGGCCGTTGGCCACTGCATATATTTGTCCATCTCCGCCTTTAAGAGGTGTCACGAGAAGAGTTCCACCTGCTAGCGAGGAAGAGTCTCCGATACTAGAGACCGTAACGTCAATTTTTTGTCCAAGGCGGCCAAAGGGTGGTAGTTTAGCCGTTACGATAACCGAGGCAACATTCTTGCTAGAGATTTCTTTTTGGGGATTTAGACCCAGTTTTTGGAACATCCTTTTAAGAGAGGAGTCCACAAGTTCACCTCCACCATCACCAGTACCATTGAGACCAATAACAAGACCATAGCCAATAACGGGATTTTCACGTACCCCTTTAAAGTGGACAAGATCTTTTAGTCGACTCATCTTTGCTTGAGCAGAGGTAAGAAGGAGAAAAGTGAATAGAAGTGCGGATAGTTTTTTCATAGATTACCTAATTACGCTAATGTTGTTTTCAATAATGCGATCGCTTAAAACAGTGTCATCTGTTGCAATATCTCTTCTTGAAATTAAGGCTTGAATTTCCACTACTCGTTTACGATTTTTATAGAGAACATTTTTTCTTCCCCTTAGTAGAAGATGGTCTTTATTGATTTCTTCAACTACGACACTCGAAATTCTATCGTAGACAACATCGGCTTGTTCGCTATCCTGTCCTGGGTCTGAAGCAGGGGTTGGGCCTGGTGTTTTCGCTTGCGGATCTGCTGCTGGAGCAGAATTAACAGGAGAGGGGAAAGCTCGTTTCAGTTCAGCTGTAATTTCATCTTTCATTTTTCCTTCAACTTTAATCAAGATGATATCACCATTAGATTTTCTATCGTTACTTGTGAAGAGATAGTTGTCATTGGATTGAGCAGAGGCTCCCCAAAGACTCCCGTTATTTTGATTATCAATGAGATCATTGGCCTTGTAGCGTTTTTGTACATTTGTAGAGTTTGTATACTGTCTCTTTGTCGCTGGGGCAACGTAAGGGTTGTTCGTGGAGTTAACATGACCAGTAGGTTGCTGAGGACGTTGATACTGACGATACATGTTGAACTTATCGTTCTTAGTTTGTCGAGGAGCTTCTTCAACACCATCGGCACGATCGAATTCATTGTGCATTTGACTGATGTAATTTGCACATGAGCTGAGATTAAGAAAAAGAGTAAAAAGAATTAAATGTTTTAATTGATTCATAGTTCAACTTCCACTTCATTGAAATTAGTAATTTTACCGATAATAATTTTATTAGTTTTTGGGTTTTTTAGTTGAATGATTTCTCCGAGGCGTCCTGAACGGGTAGGCATTCCTGTCGCTTGGAGTTTGAGGCCATTTGAGTTGAGCTTTACTTGTACAGGGGTTCCGATGGTTACAAGATTTAATGGACCGATATCATTGAAGTGGACGACTTGCCCGGAGCGTAAGGGGCGATTCGCCTTGTAGTAGGGTAGTTTGTCTTCAAAAGTAAAGAAGTTCTCTGGACGAGCGGAGTAAACGGTCTTCATTTCAAAGTTATTACGCTTTAAAGGTTGGTTGGTAATTGCGATATTGTTTTTAGTAACGAGTGCTTGAACGGCAACGGCAACATTCCCCGTTGCCCAGTAGCTGGCCTTTGTATTGGCAATGGGATTTACAATATCCATTTTAATATTTTTGATACCAGTGCTTGTGCAGTTGCTACAGCTTACCTGTAGGTGCTCTTCATTATTTAAGGAGAAAAAATGGGAGGACTGACCGATTATTTTTAAATCGATAATCTTCCATTTTTGAGGAAGTGAAATACGATCGTTTAAGGCCGTATTAAGAGAAATAATTTCAAATGGATTCGATAATTTAATTCTCTTGTCTTGTAGTTCTGCGCTTAGTACTCGCTGGTTCAATTTCCCAGAGTAATCAGTAAGGAGCATGTTAAATGATTTGATTTGCTCATTGTCACATTCTTTATATTTAAATGCCGAGTTAAGCTCATAGCTTTCAATATTCTCTGTTATGATAAGGGACTTGGGTGCGAGGATTTCACACGAATAGATATTCGTATTAAAGATTCCTATAATGAGGGTGATGAATGTGAAGGTCAAAAATAATCTAATCATCAATTACCTTATGTTGTTAACCGTTTGAAGAATCTCATCTGCTACTTTCATCACTTTTGAATTCATTTCGAGCGCTCTCTGGGCTTTAATAAGCCCTGTCATTTCATTCATAATACTAACATTGGAAGCCTCAAGTGCACCTTGCTGAATAGAACCAGCATTTTCTTGTCCTGCAATATTTTGTATGGGAGCACCACTGGCTTGAGAGGGAATATAATTATTTCCACCCATGGCCTTTAAACCGGCATTGTTCACAAATGTATAAAGAGGAATTTGCCCAACATTTACTGGTTGCAATTGATTTTTGATAAAGGCCTCAACAACACCAGCATCAGTGATATTTACCGTGTTAGTATTGGGAGGGACTTGAAGGTTGGGCATAAGTATGTAGCCCTGCTTATTTACGAGAACGCCTTGATTGTTAACATTAAAGCTACCATCTCTTGTGTATAGGACTTGCTGATTTGGCCCAAGAACGGCAAAGAAGCCATCTCCATTGATCATAAGATCAAAAGGGTTATTCGTAATTTGAGAAACACCTTGTGAAAATTCTCGAGTGGTTCCTGTTACACGGGCACCGCTACCAACTTGAACGCCAACATTGTGAAGAGTATCGGCACCAGTTCTACTTCCCGCTTCTTTGATTGTTTGGTAGTGAAGACTTTCAAATTCGGCCCTTTGCTTCTTGAAGGCCGTTGTATTAACGTTGGCAATATTGTTTGAGATGGTATCTACATGGGCTTCTTGAGCGGCCATTCCTGTTGCCGCTGTATTGAGAGCTCTCATGATAGCAAAGCTTGAAGATGATAATAATAATGAACTTACAATAAAAATTAAACGCATTGATTCCTTCCTAGAACTTTGCAATTTCGTTATAGGCCTTACCGGCCATATTGTCGTATGTTTTAATGACCCTTTGAATACTCTCAAGTTGTCTGTGGGCTTGTATTAGTTTGCTCATTTCTTCGATAGGGTTAACATTAGATAATTCTAAAGAACCTTGATGTACTACAGTTGCGGAGGTAGATTTTCGATTGTCTGCGCCTTTATTAACGAAGACACTATTTCCTTCCTTCTGCAAAGCTGTAGGATCGTTGAATTCGACAACACTGATTTGCCCGACAAGGTTTCCACTTTGAAAGAGTTCACCTTTTTGATTTATTGTGAGTGGGCCACTTTGAAGTTTTACCACTCTATTTTTGGGGTCGGGGAGTTGGTCTAGCGCGGCCTTAAGCTCTTCATCAGTTCCTTGAGGCAGATTGAGTGCAGATAAAACTCTATTTCCACCATCTGTAACAAGTTCTCCTGCATTATTTAAATATAGATTACCCTTTCGTGTGAAGCGAATGCCGTTAGGACTCAAAACTTCAATAAATCCATTTCCTTCTAGTGCAACATCAAAAGGGTTATTTGTAGGGCTGATTTGTCCCTGCGTAAACTTTGTATAAGTGCCATCGACTTTTACATGGGCCTTCTCTGCGCCATAGCTTCGATAGAAGTCTTCGGGTGCCCATTCTTTATTGGGGAGATCAATATCGGTTCCTTTTTCATAGGCAGTTAAGTGCTCCTTAAAAACGGTTTGATCCCTTTTAAAGGCAGTGGTATTCGCATTGGCCACATTGTTAGCGATTGTCTCTACTCGCCTTTGCTGAGCCTTTGCTCCTGATAGGGGAACCCATAGTTCTTTCAACGACACCCTCCTGGTGTTGTTCGTTTCTTCCCTAACTGTATCAAATGGTGCCAAAAGCTTCACACGGGCAAAAATATCCCCCTGCGTAACAAGCTGGAATTGTGTACATTTCCCCTTTGTTAAGGCATATTTTTCTTAGTTTTGATAAGAGAGAACCCCTAATTTCGTCATTTGTGTGACGCCGCGTCGGAGAATATATGGCAACTTCAAAAAAAGAGAAGTTCGAAGACTCACTAAATAACCTAGAATCTATCGTTCAGGAACTTGAGTCAAAAGATCTGGATTTAGAACAGAGCCTTGAAATGTTTGAAAAAGGTGTCATGCTATATAAAGACTGCAAAAAGCAATTAGAGAAAGTCGAAAAAAAGATTTCGAAATTATCGGAAACTCTCAAGGAAGAAGAGCTGATTGAGGAATAATCATATTTATCAAATCCTATTTGTACTGATTTTTTTAGTTTCATGCGGAAGCCAAAAGACTCAAGAATATAATGATGTCGCTGGATCGATGGTTGTAGACTGGAATGTCGAAAATAGTCGTGTTGTACCAAAGATCGATGAAGGGGCACCCCATGGTAATGAGTATGGCCCAACTTCAAATGATGAGCTTAGGTCAAAGGTTAAAGAAGAAACCACTCTACCTATGGCATTACTACTTGGCCCCGGTGGATACCGTACCCTAAGTTACCTGTCTTTACTAAAAGAGCTTCACTTACGAGGTGAAACACCACATGTCATTGTCGGGCATGGTTTAGGTGCAGTAATGGCCGCCTATTACGCCTTTGGATATAAGCCTGATTATATTGAATGGAAGCTCTTTAAATTTACTAAGAAGGCCAAAGATACAGATATCTATTCTGAAGAGTGGCTGGATCTAGTAGAAGAATTATTAATTGATGATCTTAATGGAAAGAAAATAGAGCAGGGGAAACTTACTCTCGTTCTACCTGTTTATTCAAGAAAAGATAAGAAAGTTCTCTTTCTAAAGAGAGGCTCTTTGAAAGAGATGTTAATGGCCAACATTGATGTACTAGGGCTTCGATCCCATGCATACGGACCAGCATTCTATATTGAAATAATGAATATGAGTGTAGTGAAAGATTTGGGCATTGGTAAGGTCATGATCGTTGACTTACTAACTGATGGAATAAATTGGAAGAAAGGAAGAGGCTTGCTTAACGGCCATTATCAAAAAGCGGCGCAATTAACAGAGCAATTAAATATTAAAAATAAAATAATGATTCACTATCCTCTGGGTAAGTATCCGATCGATGACTTAGGAGGTGTTGCAGACCTTCTTTATCGAAGTAAGCAACTATCAAGAGAGAAAATCAGTGAATGGATCCTTTCGAAGTCAAAGGCAGATCAATCTGCATTGAATTAAAAATTGAGTTATTTATGAAGTCTATTATTACGAAAATTATTGTTGCCATCATTAGCTTGGGTGTAATGGGGGGAATCGTTGCGGTCTCCATCTTTATATACTTCTCTTTCGACCTTCCAAAGATTAGTACATTAAATGATTACAACCCTGCCGTTCCATCTACGATTTTGGCAAAAGATGGAACAGTCTTGGCCCAGCTCGGAAAAGAAAAACGCGAAATTGCTCAAATGGATGAGATTCCTAAGAGAGTGGTCAATGCGTTCTTATCAGCAGAAGACGATTCTTTCTATGAGCATACGGGAGTTGATTACTGGGGGATTTTTCGTGCGACATTAGCGAACTTAAAGGCCGGGCGAGTTGTACAAGGTGGAAGTACGATTACACAGCAGGTAGCAAAATCATTACTACTGACCAGTGAACGATCTATCTCAAGAAAAATAAAAGACTTTATCTTGGCCCAGAGGATTGAAGAGAAACTGACTAAGGATGAGATTCTCTTTCTTTATTTGAATCAAGTTTATCTCGGTGGAGGTTATTACGGGGTCAAGGCTGCATTTAGAGGTTACTTCGAGAAAGATTTAACAGAAGCAACTGTTGCAGAAGCATCAATTGTGGCAGGACTACTTGTTGCTCCGGGAAGATATTCTCCATATATTAACCCAAAGAGAGCAAAGATAAGACAAGCCTATGTTCTTGGGCGTATGCACGCCACAGGTAAAATTTCTACTAAGGAATATGAGGCTGCCCTTAAAGAAAAGATCAAATTTCATATCAGAAAACCAATTCCATTTAAGGCTGGATATTTTACGGATTGGGTTCGTCAAAGAATAGTTTCCCTTCTTGGTGAAGATGAGTTTCTGACTGGAGGATATGAAGTACAAACCACTCTTGATTATGATCTTCAAAAAGTCGCAGAAAAAGAAATAGAAGAAAATGTCAGGGCCGTAGATAAACGACAGGGGTATAAGGGACCAATTAAGCAACTTAAACCAGAAGAATGGGAAAAATATCAAATTGATTTCTTAACGGAGCTCTACAAAGATAAGTCCACCTTTTTCACCCTTAATGAAAAATCAGAAAAAGAGTACGAAGTTATCTTCGATGAAGAAGAAATTAAAAAATCTAAAGAGAGGCTAGCTGAATTTAGAAGTATTGTACCGGATAAAAGAATCTTTCCGGGATTAGATAAAGAGGCAAAAGTAACAAACTATCTAAGAAAAGGTGAAGAGTATAACGGTGTAGTAGAGTATGTAGATAACTGGGCCAGGGCAGTACACGTTAATATTGGTGGTCAGTACGGGATTATTCCCTATTCTGGCTTTCGTTGGGCTCACGAACGAAATATAAGTGAAGACCGCCACTACTGGTCATATTTAGTGAAACCGAGCCAGTTAATCTCTAGTGGTGATGTGATTAAAGTTAAGATTGCTGACTTTAATATGAAACTTAATGAACTGGTCACAGATCAGTTTGCTAAGTACATTGAGAAAAAATCAAAAAAACAAAAGGCACTTATTTCCAAGCAAAAATATATGAAACTTTTACTTGAGCAAGAGGCAGATGTAGAAGGTGCTCTTGTTTCTATGGAACCTAAAACAGGTAATATCGTTGCTCTCGTTGGAGGAGCAGATTTCGAAAAAAGTCAGTTCAATAGGGCACTCCAGTCAAAACGTCAGCCAGGGTCTGCCTTTAAACCGATTCTCTTTGCCGCAGCGTTAGAAAATGGCTACACACCATCGACAATCATTATGGATAGTCCTGAAACGTTGGGAGGAGTTGATGCTTCTCTCGATTGGAAGCCTAGGAATTATGATGGGATTTTCAAAGGTCCTGTAACCGTAAGAGAAAGTTTGGAGCACTCACGAAATGTTCCCACTGTAAAAATGGCCTATGATCTTGGAGTTGATAAAATATTAAATTTTGTCGATAGAATCGGGTTCAATGCAACATTGGCCCATGACCTCTCATTATCCCTGGGTTCTTTTGGTGTAACATTGGTCGATATCGTAACGACTTACGGACTGTTTCCAAATG
>JBFHGF010000012.1:0-18182 GCA_041583335.1 Bacteriovoracaceae bacterium | reverse complement strand
CGCAATATTAGAGGAAGTGCAAATGTGACTGATGATAATGGAAGTTTGAATCAGCTCTATGGTGTAGATGTACAAGTCGGTCATCAAAACTATAGTGGTGATGCACCGGATACGACAAGTGTTATTGGTATAAATATTCAACCTTGGTTAGGTGCCGGTACAGTGGGAACTTATAAGGCCTTAAATCTTGCGGCTGCCAGTCAGACTGGAGCGACGGTGACCAACTCTTATGGTGTGTATCAAGCAGACGCATCCATGACAAATTTCTTCAATGGAAATGTAGGCATTGGTTTGGCCACTCCAACAGAAGCGCTAGATGTGACAGGTAATATCAACCTGACTGGAGAAATTTCAAATGGGGCCAATGATTCTGTTCTCACCTTAAATGGTGGGCAAGGGGCATTAAACTCCTATAGTCCTAAGATGGAACTCTTTGGTAGCACTCATGCAACTATGCCGGGGGTGTCTCGAATTTCTATTGGTGAGAATGCTGCCTCTTACTTTACTGTAGGTGCAGAAATTGGAGGAAGTGCGGTTAAACCTTTGATGACGATTTCCCATGAAGGATACATGGGAATTGGAACCGCTTCGCCCACACGATCCCTTCATATCGTAGGGACCGGAGGGATTGATGATGATTTGATCCTGCAATCTTCTGGCGACACCACTTCGACCAATCTCCTAGGACTTTTTAAGTCTAGGGGGACAGAGGCGGCACCTACTGCTGTTTTAACAAATGATCTGGTCGGGAATATCTCGTATCGAGGATATAATGGCACGGGATGGAGTTCTGTTGCTGATGTGGTGGTTAAGGCCGCTAGCGACTACGTTACCAATAGTGCTACATCATATACTATTAAAACCCATAACGGAACTTCTCTCTCGGATCGTATTACCATTGACAGTACTGGCTTCGTTGGAATTAATCAGACTTCTCCTTCTCAGCAGTTTAGTGTCGCTGGAGCGATTGAAGTATCAGGGGGAACGGGAGCGAAAGTTGCGGATACCTTTTCGGGGGCGACAACAAAACAAAGTTATATCCACTTTCCCCAAATCTCTGGCAGTAGTGACCCTGGCTTTATCATGCATGAATCTCAAGGCACGGGGGATGTGAATGAAGGGGTTCTTCATCTAGCACCAAGTGATGATAATACCTATGGTGATTATGTCTCCATTCATGGAACGAATGATCCCGATCTATTAAAGCTTCATACGGATGGGACAATTGAAGGGGTGAATTCCATTTATATTGCCAATAATGTTGTTGTTGGTGGTTCAACAATTCACTCTTCCGATCGTCGCTTAAAAGAAGATATCCACGTCGTGAGCGACTCCTTGGACAAAATTTTACGCCTCAATGGGGTTTCCTATTTTTGGAAAGATCGCTCCAAAGCAGCTGGCCGTCAGATGGGGGTTATTGCCCAAGAAGTGCAAGAAGTCTTTCCGGATTCGGTTTCTGTGAATAAAGATAATGGTTTCTTGGCGGTAAATTACACTTCATTAATTGCTCCTCTTATTGAATCCATTAAAGAACTCTTCTATGGGCAAGAGAGCAATCGCCGTGACTTGGCCTCCCTTCAGACCTCTCTTGGAGAAGAGAATGAACAAATGCGCAAGCGCATGGAGAAATTAGAAGAAGAAAATACTCAGATTAAAAAAGAAAATCAGCAGATGAAATCTTTTCTTTGTGAACAATATCCAGCTGCTGATTTTTGTCAAAAAAAGTAATTCCTTAGAATGAAGCTCTCACTCCCACCACCAGGTGGCGCTTAGGCATTCTCATATTATCTTTAATGATTGAGACATGATTGATCGCCTCTTCATCGGTGAGGTTGTTAAGCTGGCCATAGACCATGATGGAGTGGTCATCCATTCTGAGGTCATGGGAGTAGTCCAAGTTGATCATGGTATAGGCCGGTGTGGATGTTTCATTATTGGCCGTATGATCTTGTTGGAAGACCCTTTGAATTTCAATACCCGTATTGAAGTAATCACCGATATAGCGAGCTTCGGCCATAACACGAATGGGGGTCATGCGGGCCAAGTTTTGGTGAAGACTATCATTTCTTCCGCGCAGGTAATCTCCCTTTAGAGTCCATTGGAAGTTTGATGTGAGAAAGTGGGAGAAGCTTGCTTCAAAACCATAGATTAAGGCCTTATTTTGTTCATAGTTATAGATGGCAAAGTCTTCATCAGAGTCACCAGCGGTTCCACTATCATCAGTGTCGGCCACATTCCCCGTAGGGTTCAGTGCAATGTAGTTATCAAATTTATGGGCAAAGGCATTGAAGACACCTTCGCTCCATTGACTTTTATGGCGTAAGCTCCACTCTAGGGCAAAGGATTTTTCTTTGTTGAGGTTCTCACTACCTTGAACATACTTACCAATGGCAATATGGGCCCCCTGTGCATAGAGCTCTTGAAAGGTAACGGCCCTTTCATTATAAGAGAAGTTTAGACCTGTAGTGAAAGAATCACTAAGGTTAAAGAGAATTCCAGTTGCTGCACTAAAGGTATTGTAGTCCTTATCCTTGGCCGTTGACAGTACACTGCCCGCTTCAGAATTTACTTTGGCATGCTCATAGCGCAGACCCAGGTTAACCTTTCCCCAACGTTGTTGCAGTTGTTCGAAGATAAAGAGAGCGTATTGTTGCGTCTTGGAAATGGGAAGAAAGGCCTCGTCTCCCACTGCTTTGAAATCTGAGATTTGAGTTTGTAGCCCGAGGATCCCCGTCATCTGATCACTCCAACGGTGGTAGAGTTCAAGACGAGATTCATTTCCTTTGTTATTAAAGTCTGTTCCTACTTCTGTGCCCTCAAGTTCTTGATGCTCATAGAAGGTTTGGGCCGATTTAAATTGAATGTCTGTGAAGAAGCCTTTCAACTCGTGATGGGCCATTAGGTCAACCCTTTGCTGTTTCATATCGATGTCCACATCGGCTTCGGCGACGACTCCATAGAGGTTGTCATAGAGGGAGTAGCCCACGCCTACATAGGTCTCATCATCGATAAAGTAACTTCCTCCAACGGAGTAGGCCTTTTGCTGATACTCTGAATTTTGAATGACTTTATTGGGGGCCTTCAGCTGATCGGCCTGTCCCATATCGGCATCGATATGGAGCATGAATTGATTGGCCCCATAGTCTAAATTCATGGCCGTATTTTGGCCATTATTAGAAGAGTTGGTTTTTACATCGACGGCACCACCAGTGTGCTCGTGGTAGCTTTTATGGATTCGTGAAGTCACCACATTGACCACGCCACCAATGGCCGAAGAACCATAGAGTAAGTTAAGAGGGCCACGCACCACTTCCACCCGTTCTGCTACGAGAGGATTGAGGGGAATGGCATGATCCTGACTGGCCCCAGAGAGGTCCATAATTCCAAGTCCATCCTGAAGGATACGGATGCGATTACCATTGAGACCACGAATGACTGGGCGTGAAGCATTGGGACCAAATTGAGTGGAGCTGATCCCTACTTCTTTGGACAAGGTTTCTCCAAGAGTGGCCTGGGCCTTCTTGGCAAGCTTGTCTCCTTCAAGCACGGTTACGGATTCAACAGCTTCATTCCAAGCGTTGCCCGTATTTTGACCGTGAACGGTGAGGACTTCAATATGGGTTAGAGAGTCGTGGTGTTGTGTTGTTCTATGTTTTTCCCCGCGATCGTGATCAGCATGTTGGGATTGTGCTAGTAGGGGAGTAATGGCCAAGGAAGCGGCCATAAAAGTAAGTGCTTTCATGAATAAGATCCTTTAGAAAAATATTTCTTCGGGATCTAATTTATGTTTTTGCAAGTCACTTGTAAATATGAAAATTACAATTTCTTTAAATAGTCGATTCTATTGATGCGAAAAACTTTTTCTTGAGCGAAGTGAGCACCGTTCTTTCTATAAACGGTTCTCTTACATCCTTCTTCTTCATCATCACGAAAGTCATCGGCACCTTCGATAAGAATACCTTCTACTTCACCACTTTCGCGATTAAATACTGGAGAGCCTGAGTTGCCCACAAAGCTATCGAGGTTAGAGATGAAGAAGTCCTGCTTCCTCATAAATGTAGAGATAGGCTTAAATGCTCCAAGGAGATTGCCCGACTTAACTTTTGCACCATCAGCTATTTTTTGAGGTAGGCCATAGGGGTGACCAATGATCACTAGCTCTTCTCCCCAGTTCGGCTTTCCCTTGCGACGAAACTTCAAGGGTGCTCTTCCTTCAACTTTGCGATCAAGGCGTAGCACAGTGTAGTCTTTAAGTTTATATTTCTCATCAACAAGTTCATGGGAGAGAACTTCTTTACAGCGGTAGATATCTTCATTGGCAAATCTTGTTGTGCCTTCGTTATAGCCAAATACCCAGCTATAAGATTCACAAGGAGTTTCCTCGGTAACACAGTGACCAGCGGTAACGAGAATATCTTCACCAACTAAGAAGCCGGTGCATATGGGAAGGATATTTTGATCCGCATAGGGCTCATCTCGACAGACTCCATAAGCACGAGAGGCGGTCTTCTTAAAAAAAGTTGTGAAATTCTCTGGGTCTTGCGCAAAGTCGGGACGTAGGCTTCGGGTCCGGACCATACCGGCCACGCTGTGGGCCTTCTCACGAAAGAGGCGATCGGGATACTCTATGGTTTCATAGCGGTTATCTTTGCCATAGACCACATCGCGATTGGTATGCTCACCGTAGGCCGGTTTAACTAGGCAAAGCTGGACCAAAGTGATGGCCGTAGATAAGAATTGTTTCTTTGATATTTTTTTGCGCATATTAAGGGCCTCATCATTAATTTATGTGGCGTTATAATAGCGCGTTGCGAAATTATCTCAATAAAGATGGTAAAAAAGTAAGGAAATGATGTGAATTTGGCAAAAAAGGAAGGGTTTCTTACTTCCTAATCGTGACCTTTACAGGAACTTTCTTCTTTTCATTGGCCTTCTTAGCGGCGATAGCAAGAGTTCCAAGGGCGATCATACCAAATCCAAGAATAAATTGTTCAATGAGTGAATGTATAGTCATGGAAACCCCCTTTCCTAGTTCGGGTATACCAATATTATACCCTAACAATAGGCTTTTCGGCGTTTGTGGAAGATTTTGTTAGAGTTTTATGGGGTCTATCACGAATTATTAGGGACTTATTAGAATTGTTTTTGAAGTGTTTACATATTTTCCAATATTTAGGAGTCATTTTGGCCCTTCACAGGGACTGCAATACTGCCTAAAATAGGGGGCATAGCTATTTTTATTATGAAACTCGTAATTTCTTACTTCTAGGACACCCATGGATAGGATTCTCGACACTGGTCAAAAGGCCTTCAATATCAACCTCGATTCATCAATCTACGGCACTTTCGCTGAGATCGGTGCTGGGCAAGAGGTGGCCAGGCATTTCTTTAGGGCCGGTGGTGCAGCAGGAACGATTGCGAAATCCATGTCGGCCTACGATATGACCGTTAGTGATTCCATCTATGGCCGCTCGGGCCGCTATGTTTCCAAGGCCCGCTTAGAAACGATGTTGGCCAAAGAGTTTGATCAATTAATTGAGCGGCTAGACGAACAGCGTGGTCCCGAGACAAAGTTCTTTGCTTTTGCCGATACGGTGGCCGCTAAATCTTTCAAGTACACGGCCGAATGCCATGGCTGGATGGGGGTGCGTTTTCAACATGAGCCCCGCGCACAATATTCACAGATGATCCTTCATGTAAGGATGCTTGATCAGATTAATTTACAGCAACAAGAGGCCCTAGGAATTCTGGGAACCAACCTTATTTATAATTGCTTTCACGAATGTGAAGATCGCGTGGAGTTTGTTAAGACTTTAATGAATGACCTCTCTACTGATCGTATCCTGATTGACTATATCGATGTTTCTGGACCGGCCTTTGAGAGTCAAGATAGAAGACTGTGGCCACTGGAATTGGTTAAGCGCAGTTATACTGAATCCGTACTCTTTGGTGCTGATGGAAGAATCCTTTCGGCCAAAGATGAATTCTATAAGAAGAAGCTGGTGATCTCACGCGGATCTTATCGCCCGCCCACCCACTTCAATATGGATATGTTAGAAAAGGGCAAGAAGGCCTTCTGTGATAAGTTAGGCCTTGACTGCACTGATGATGTGGTGGTGGTACCCGAAATTTCCATGAGTAAATTGAAAGAGAGAGGCAAGGTTTTATCGGAAGACTTTCTGGCCCGTATTGATCTGCTTGGAGAGTTAGGACAAATGTGTTTGATCTCCAGTTACAATACTTATGGTGAACTTTCACGCTACCTTTCCACTTGCACTAGCGATCGCGTGGCGTTTGTCATGGGTTATTATAATCTTGAAGAAGTCTTCAGCTTTGATCGCTATGCCAATAGACCCAGTGGGCTGCTCGGTGGTATTGGGGAACTGATGGGCCATAAGACAGAGGTCTTTGTTTATCCGGCCCTAAGTGATGACGGTAAAGAAGTTCTTACTTCTAAAGATGCTAAGGTTCACAAAGATGTAAAGCAGCTCATCAGCTACCTGTGTAGTATCAAAAGAATTCAAGATATCACGGACTTCGATAAAGACTATTTTCAAATTTGGTCGCGTACCGTTTTAAGAATGATTCAAAATAATGAGCCTGGCTGGGAGAAAATGGTTCCCGATGTTGTTGCCAAGCATGTTAAGGATAAGTGTTTATTTGAATTTCCCTGTGAAATTACAAAATAAGGAAATTTATGAATTCAGCGCTCTATAGTAACGATGTAATTATTGTGGATGATGAATCGAGTGTCATTGATCTTCTGGAAATGTATTGTGAAGAGATGGGTTGTTTTCGCAATATCATTAAGGCGCGCGATGGTAGTGAGGCCTCTAAGAAGTTATCTAATCAGAAGTTCTGTTTGATTCTGCTTGATATCAATATGCCCCGTAAATCTGGGGTGGATTTAATTAAAGAAATTGCTGGCAAGGATCATCCCAATGATCCACAGGCCGTAGTGATTGTCTCGGGAGAGCTTAGTAAAGAAGTTCTTGCTGAGAGTATGAAAAGGGGCACCAAGCACTTTCTTGTTAAGCCCTTTACTCAAGAGCAATTTGAAGAGAAGGCGCGGGCGATTTTAAAGGTTACGGCGCCCCATCTTTTGGTTTAATTTTCTCTATTGTTTTTTATTTTTCATTAGAAAAGGCGATCGACTTTTTCTTGGACATACTGATCCATTTGGCCCTGGGTGAGATCGCAGGGGAGTCCATCATACTTGGCATTTTCTCCAGGCACCATGTGCAGGGTCTGGGTAGGAAAGGCAAACTGAATGCCCATCTCTTTTCCTAGCCTTAGGATATCCATAATAAGACGATGGCGCTCTTTGAGTTCATCGGCCCAATCGGGAGTGATGAAGAATACATAGAGCAGGATATTAAGGGAGCTGGCCCCCAGTCCATTGAGGTAGACATGGTAATAGTCTTTACGGGTGTGGGGATGCTTTTCAATAATCGCGCGTATCCCTTGGCAAAAGGCCTCTATCTTTTCCACGGGAGTGTCATATTGAACACCGAGAGTCGTCGTGAAGCGGCGATAGGTTCGCATACCATAATTATCAATATGGGCATTGGTGAGCATGCCATTGGGAATGGTGATGAGTGAATTGTAAAAGGTGCGGATACGACAAGAGCGCAGTCCCACTTCTTCCACTGTTCCCTCGATTCCATTGTCGATATTGACCCAGTCACCAATGCGAAAGGGGCGATCAAGTAAGACCGTGAGTGAGCCAAAGAGGTTGGATAGAGTATCCTTGGCGGCGAGGGAAACCCCTAGACCCGCAATTCCCATCCCGGCCAAGAGACCTTTCATATCGAGGGAGAGGGCGTCTCCAATTGCGATCACGCCAACGGCCACGACAAAAGTTTTTAAGGACTTTCTGATTAGGGGAACAAGGATATCATCGAATTTATTTTCAGAGGCCTGGGCCTTCTTCTCTAGATACAGGCAGAGCAGATCCACCAACTGATAAGAGGCGAGCACTAGTCCAAACGTAAAGGCAACCTTAGCACCACGAATGAACCAAGAAAGGGTATGATAGTCCAGCTCAAGAACCTGAACCCCAAGGGTCCACAGTGCTGTAAAAAGCAGAATACCCATGGGTAGGGTGAATTTGCGATTTAGTTCATCGGAGATTTTAATTCCTGACTTGGACAGAACATGGAAAATGAGACGGGCCAAGTAGAGGCGAATAATCCGCTCGATAATATAGGCCAATAGAATAAGGGCGAAGAGGCCCAGCCACTGGCCATTCATAAGGATAAAGCTTTGGTTGCCCGTCCACTCGGGCATCTTGTCTTTGATGCTATCTTTCCAACTGGTGTAGGCGGTTACACCTTTGGCCAGTTCATTGGTTCTCACTGAGCGCTCATAGAGGGAGATGGTCTCTAGGGTTTTTTCACTAAAGAGCCAGCGTGGAGATTGATCCCCTACATTTTCTAAGGAGATTTCTACCGGATAAGTTTCATTATTTACTTCTATATTATCGCTTTTATAAACCCATTTCATGGTTGAAGGATTTTCTTTGACCCAGGAAAGTCCCGGCATTTTAGAGACATCCACATATTCCAAGTGATCTAAGGTATTAATGAGTTTTATAGCATTTTGTTCACCCACCAATTCTCTGGTGTCCTTGGGAAGGGATTTTAAGTTGAGGGTATGCTTGGCCAGTTGCAGGCCGTTCTTATCGCCCAACTTATATCCTTTCATCGTTTTAAGGAAATAATTAAAGGTGGAGCGGGGAGAAGAAAAATCCTTAACGGGATAGCCTTCTAACTTAGGTGCGCCCGTGGGATTGGCCGCAATACTCAAAGAGATAAGGGACACAAGAATAAGTGTGATTGGGGCAAGTAGCTTCATAACAATTCCTAATGATTGAATTCCCTATTAATTTACCTATCTGGTCATAAATTGGATAGGGCCAAAAAAAATCTATGGACAACCTTGACGAACGCAAAATCCATATCATCTTGTTGTTATGGGGGATCACAAATGATTTTGATCCTTAGACGACTCCAGCAGTGAGTCCAAACGGAAATGGGACAGAGAAGGAGAATATATGAACAAGTTTAATCAAGTTGTTGCCGGCGCCTTAGACATTGCACATAGTGAGGCCATGGAGCGTAAGAATACGGAAATCTATCCGATTCATCTGTTGTGGGGTTTATATAAGAATCCTGCTTCGTTTCTCAGTAAGAATTTAAAGACTTATAAGAAGCTCATGAAAGAAGAGCTCGATAAATTGCCTACGGCGAGCACTGCTGTAGGGATGGATCAGTTACGTGGTAACGCTAAACTTTCCGAGTGGCTAACCAAGGCTTCGAGTCTGGCCATTCAAAATGGAAAGCAAGAAGTAAGCGAAACAGAACTGCTTCGTTATTTGCCTGAGTATTTTCAAAACTTAGATATGAATTTCGAAGAAGTTCTGAAAGGTGACGGGGAAGGGGAAGAAGAAGTTCCTACCTTTCTTGTGAACCTCAATGAGCTGGCCGAAGAAGGTAAACTCGACCCGGTGATCGGACGTGATAAGGAAATTCGCGCCGTGATGGAAATCCTAGGACGAAGAGGAAAGAATAACCCTGTCTTAGTAGGACCTGCTGGGGTAGGTAAGACGGCCATTGTAGAGGGACTCGCCCATGCCATCCTCAATGGTAAGGTTCCCGATGTTCTGCAAGGCAAGACCGTCTACTCCCTTGATATGGGAGCACTCATGGCCGGTACGAAGTATCGTGGTGAATTTGAAGAGCGCCTACAAGGGCTTATCAAATTCCTCAAGTCCCAAGCGGGTGAATGTATCCTCTTTATCGATGAGATGCATCAGCTGGTTGGTGCTGGTAAAACCGATGGGGCCATGGATGCCGCGAATCTTCTGAAGCCAGCTCTTGCTCGTGGTGAGCTCAACTGTATCGGCGCGACGACTCAAGAAGAATACCGTAAGTATATTCTTGGAGATGCGGCGCTTGATCGCAGGTTTAGACCTGTCCCGGTCAATGAACCTTCGATTGAAGATTCCATTGAAATACTTATGGGACTTAAAGATAAGCTTGAAGCTCACCACGGTATTAAAATCAGTGATGATGCTATCTACAATGCGGTAACTTTGAGTGATCAATATATCACCGATAAGAATCTACCGGATAAGGCCATTGATCTTGTTGATGAAGCGGCATCGGCACTGAAGCTATCGGCTGAAGCGATGCCTAGTAAGCTTGCTGAAAAAGAAACACAGATCAGACAACTTAAAACTCGTGCTCAGTTTGAATCTGATAATAAGGAATTGAATGCTGAGATTGCTGAGTTGGAAAGTGAGTTTTATAGTGAGAAAGAAAGTTGGGATAAAGAAGTCCTGAACCTTAAGCGCATGAGTGAGCTGACCAATCAATTGGATCGCTACCGCTTTGAGTTGGAACAGGCCGAGCGGAATGCGGATTACGAAAATGCTTCTAAATTGAAGTATCATCTGATTCCCGAGTTTGAGGCGAAGCTCGCCGAGACCCATCACGATTGGGCCCTTGGTGCCCGTGATGTGGCCATGGTGATTAATCGCCAGACAGGCATTCCACTTGAGAAAATCCTTAAGGACAAACAAGATAATATTCTTGAACTAGAGGGCCATTTAAATCAGCGAGTGTTTGGACAAGAAAAAGCGCTTCATGAGATTTCAGAAACACTGATGACCTCCCATGCGGGGCTTAAAGATGAATCAAAACCACTGGGATCTTTTTTATTGCGTGGTCCTTCTGGGGTAGGAAAGACAGAGACGGCCAAGGCCCTTGCGGAATTCCTCTTTGATACGGAACGAAATATAATCCGCCTCGATATGTCGGAGTTTTCTGAAAAGCATAGTGTCTCCAAGCTTATTGGAGCTCCGGCCGGATATGTGGGTTATGAAGAGGGAGGGGTTTTAACCGAAGCGGTAAGGCTGCACCCTTATAGTGTGGTGCTCTTTGATGAAATTGAAAAGGCCCACCACGACTTCTCGGATATCTTGTTACAGATTTTAGATGATGGCCGATTAACCGATAATAAAGGTCGAACCATTGATTTTAAGAATACGATCATCTTTATGACCACGAATTCTAAGAATCTGGAAGTCGACTTTAAGCCTGAAGTTCTTGGACGAATTGATTCGATTCTTGATTACCAAGCACTCGATAAATCAATTATGAAGAACTTGATTGAAAAAGAGTTGAAACTTTTAAATGTCCGACTAGGGCAGAAGAAAATTCATCTGGATCTCAACTCCAGTGTGGTTGAGATGCTCAGTGAGCGCGGTTATGATGAGCGTTTTGGGGCCAGACCTCTGAGCTCAGTATTTAACCACCAGATCATTAGACCGCTGTCGCGTGAGCTCTTAAAAGGTGAATTGAAAGAAGGTAGTTTCGAAGCGCTATGGAATGAGCAAAGTCAGAAAGTAGACTTTGTTAACTCCAAAGAATAAGACGATTTTGTCAGAAGTATTTCTGACGAATTTTATCTCCTAGTTTTCCATTTCCGTTACGCCCTGCCAGTCTTATAGACTTGGCAGGGCTTCTTTTTTTTCCCATATTTTTTCTCTTTATCAGAATTCATTCGGACTTTATAATGGGTGAAGGTTATTTATTGGAGATGCAAAAATGAGTGAAACCATTACTTTGTCGGCCGAAGAATTCTTGATGAGAGAAGGGGAAGAGTCCAATGAGATGTATTATCTCGCCTCAGGGACCCTCGCTGTTTTTCAGAGAAAGGGAGATTCGGAAAGGCAAATTGCTACGGTTTATTCAGGAGAGCTGGTAGGAGAGATGTCTTTTCTCGACAATGAGCCTCGAAGCGCATCTGTTAAGGCCATTGGAGATTGTGAACTCACCGTTATTCCTCGTGAAAAGCTTCAGAAGTATCTCAGCACTCAGCCCAAGTGGTATCGTGCCCTGGTTCAAATTTTAATTGATCGCTTGAGACGGGCCAATAAAAGGGTTCGTATCTAGAACCAAATACCAAAAGTCTTATACAGTTTATCTTTTTCGCTATCGGTAAGAGGGTTGCCATCTAAGCTGAGATGCAAGAGGGACTTATTGTGATAGAGGTTCTGCGGTAAAGTGGAGAGGTTATTGTGATCAAGATTTAAGCGCGACAAAGGAGCCCCTAGATCCATTTCTTCAAGGGCAATTAATTGATTGGAGGATAAGTCCAAATTGAGTAATTGCTTGGGGAGCTTAAGGCGGCCAATCTCATCGCTACGGACACCAGAGATTTGTAAGGTTTCTAGGGTGTCCGGAAGTTCTTGCGGACAGGTATATCCCCCTTTCATTTTTAAGATTTTAAGTTGTTCCGGCAGTGTTCCGAGTTTACTTAGGGCCGGGCACACAATGAGTAAGTTCTGGCATTGGGTCAGATGTTTTAAAGAAGGGAGTGATTCAATTGAATCTCCCATAATCTCTAAGTTTTTTATCTCAGCAGTGAGCTTCTCCATAGGAAGGGTGGACTGATTCTTTCTCAATTTTATTCTTAGATAGCTTGAACTCATTATATCATTTTGCTTCACTTCGATTGAGAAGAACAGGATAGGCCGTTTTCTCATAGCGATTAGAGATAATGGTCCATAGACTTTTCTTTCTATTAGCGTTAATTCCTATGTTATTGGCCGCATTATTTTTTCCATTTGCATTACTAGAAAGGTGGCGCTTGTGTCCGCTTTTTTGGTCTATGGCCACAACATCGGAGTTGGTTAATCCGTCGTCTAGTAAACCAAGCCTTCTCTTTTCTTCGTCGGTTAGCTCAGAGAGGTCGAGATTGTTATTTCCTCCTCCAAGAGAAAATTGCTCGGTCGTTGTTGCTTCGCCGCCTTTGCCGCTAGCATTACTCTCTCCGGTGCCTGTAGAGAGCTGAGTTCCGGCAACTGCCGCAGTTTGATCGGCCTTTGCTTTATCATCTCGAGCAGTTGATTGGGATTTATCATCAGCGCCACTACCAAGTCCTCCTGTGAGTCCGCGATTGGCCAAGGAGTTACGCAATTTATTGAAGGTAGAGTTGGGGTTATCTCCAATTTTGGAGAGGGTACCATTCACCTTTTTACTACTGGCCTGGGCCAGGGCATTGGGATCAGAGTTGGTTGTTGCTCCACTTGTATTGCTTTTCTTCTTTTCTGCGTTGATTAGCTCTCTCACTCGCCCCGCATTTTTCATCAGGGAGCCCCCTGAAACATTGGCCGCGTCGAGATTTCCACTGGCAATATTATTGGCCGTCTTAATGGCCGAGTCACCACTGTTTCTTAAGGCCTCTGGTACTTCCACGTTAAAGGTCGGGAAGGAGAAGCTGGCACAGGAGTTGGCCTCGCGACAAGTACACATGGGGTCTGCATTATAGAGCTCACTCGTGGATTCCACCAAACAAGCATTAATCGGAGAGACAACCTGCTCGGCGGTAGTATTTCCAAGTCCCTCATCTTCTATTTCAAGCTCTCTTCTCGTGGTATCCAAGAGATTCACATACTGATCGAGATTGTAGCCTGCAACGGCCGTGGAAAGTTCCAGTTGCGTCAGGTTGTCCATGAGCATGGCCAAGGCATTTTCCATGGTCACTACTCTTGTTTCTGGAGTGGCCATCCCTGTTTTCATAAGGATCTTCTTATCAAAATCAGTTAGAGCGGGATTATTATATTTATTGGGATCAATCTTATTCAAAGGATCTTTTCCATTTCCACCTAAGAATGGAGCGGCCAAATCATCAACGCTTAGAATTTCTTTTTGCGCGACATTTTTCACCCCAGTACTTGCAATATGACTATCTGCTGGAGAGTGGTTGGGCTGATAGGTAATATCATTGGTTAGGTTTTGATATTGTTGATTCCTTTGAGTGAGGAAGTACTTAAAGTTTCCTGTACCGGTTTGGATGTTAAGAGCATTTGTCGTGTTGTAAACTTCTTCTTGATCTACTGCGGCGGCTACCGCCTCATCACCAGGAAGGGCATTGACAAGAATCTTTACTCCAAGCCCTCTAAGGAGAGTCTTCACATCTTGCCAGCGATCTTTCTTTTTAAAGAAGATTACGGAGAGGTCTTCTCTTAGTTCTTTGACCGATGTCACATGAACAATGCGCTTGTTGATCTTTTGGATCGCATCTTTTATTTGATTCATTTGATCGTCTTGAAATACTTGGGACGTCTTCTTTTTCTTATCCACGGTATTTCCAGAGATTTTCTCATAGAGGATATGGTTGAAGCGGTTGATCACACCATTTTCAGCTTGCTGCATGGCCAGTTTTCTTTTTGCGTTATATTCCTCACCAAGGGCCTCTAGTTTTTCTTGTTCTTCATGAGCATCTTCAAAGTTACAGGCCATGTGAGAGAAGTACTTATACTCTTCACGTTTCTTCTTCCATTTGGCCAAGAAGGATTGGGCCCTGGCCAATTCTGTGAGGAGCCAGACACCAATGACGGTTCCCGTAATATAAACCCATTTGGACTTTAGTGGTCCGGCCATGGGGCACATAGGACCTGGTGATGGTGCCCAAGCACATTGGGCAATAGCTATTTGGTACATTGCATATACGGTGGCGGCCAAAGCGGCCATAATGAGTAGGTCACGTTTAACACGGGCAACCCATTGCTTTCCTTTTTCTACATTGGCATGAGCGATGGCCAGCTTTTCTCTTTTTGTGGCCAGCTCTTTTACCGCAACACCTAGGGCATCAGTGATCATCTCAACCGCATACTCTCTGGTTCTAGGTGCTTCAGGATCGTAGCTATCACCGATAATTTCTTCGAGATATTTATCACACCTCTGATCAAGAGGAGGATAGACAATATTGGTATCGGGATCTGTATAACCAAGGATAACGTTGTTGAGACCATGTACGTAACGAATGGTTTCATTTCTAGAGGCCTCAATTGAACCTGCGTTGATGTTAAACCTTTTCCAACCATTGGGGTTATCATCGTTCAGAAAGTCGGGATCAGTTGTGTCGATGGTATCATCTGGCCCGGGACGTGTTCTCATACAAAGACTTTTGAGTTGTCTTTCACTGAGGTTTGCGGCCCTTTCAATGGCCTGAATCTGCTCATTATTTTTGTCATTTGTAATTTTCTCTTCGGCCATACAACTGGCTTCTTCATTATAATAATCTGTGTCGCTCACAACTGCAGTTAACCATGTGGCCATGGCCGCTCTGAAGAGGTAGTAGGATTGTGGATCTGATTCACTGATATCATGTTTTTCACAAACCATATTTCTAACCGCAGCTGAGGCCAGAGACATGGTATTCATATTGGAAATTTCCAATTGAGCAGACACTTGGTTTTTGGTGGTGTACTCACCAAGTTCTACATCGTCAAAGTCACCATCTCCATTAACATCCTTTCCCTGAACTTCACCCGTGGCATTATCGACAGCAAGTTTATAAAGTTTGTAGTCGGCATCAAAGCTTTGTTCGAGTTCGAGTTCGAAAAGGGCCTTTTCTCTGGCGGCCGCCAATTGCTTAGCATCACTAACATTGCGATTAACGATGCGAGTGAGGTCGTTATCTCTTTCAAAGAGAGGACCAGAGAGGGCACATTCCTCATCTGTATTGGTGGTGATATCGAAGTTTGAACCACAGCCCGAAACCGCATGAGAACCATTCATTTGGTTGGCATTGTCTGAAGTCGCATTGACAGCTTCTTCAGATTCGGCAACACCATTCTTAGGTGAACTCTGATAGGCCGATCGCGCTTGCTTATATTCTACTTGGGCGGCCTTGTATTCTTTTTCTGCTTGGTTTACATTTACTTGGGCCGTCTGAATGCGTTTCAGTTCTGTAGATGTACAGTAGTCATGATCGTCATCACATGCGGATTGAGCGACAGATAACTCTCTATTGGCCAAGGCCAGATTACCTTCTGCACGAACCAGTCCTTCTTGGGCATCTAACCAACGCTTCTCTTTAGCATCAAAGGTATCTTTTACTTCTCCAGTTGGATTCACAAAATTTCCATCGGACTCATAGAAGCTTGCCTGTTCAGAGATGAGGTTACTTAATTGTTCGCCAGCACTGTCGAGAACACTTCCAATATCTGTCTCTAATTTTGTGGCGTAGTCAGTATATTCATTTTGCTTAGAGGTATAGGATTCGTAGACTGTTCGTTCACCACTACAACCGGTGAAAGTACCCTTTAATGCCTGTGAGTTTTCATTTTCTGATTTGAGTTCATTATATTCTTCAGTACTTGTTACTCCGACACCACCGGTTGATTCTGTACTCTCTCCTGTTACATCTGCAGCATAGAGGGGACGAGTAAGACCGAATTGCTGCCACATAAGGCATTGGCATAGCAGCTGAATGACTAACACATGGGCAACTCTCTTCTTGAAGCTACCTTTGGGCGTAACAGCTTCATTTGGTGAAGTCCGCTGGCCAGATGTGAATGTGGGTTTCGTTTCTTTATTCATAGTTTTTATTAATCTAATGCAGATAGTCTTTATTTCTTTATTTTAAGTTATAAACGCCAAATATGTATTTTGAGGTAGTGACTTATCGGTAAATTGCGCATTTTTTAAAGGACAATTACGTATTATCAGATATTTATAGAGAGTTTGAACTTTCATCCCTTATTTTTACACTGCCCACTATCGTTGTGAATGTAGTTATTTCAGCTAGTTACAAACTATTGAAGGATCTTTTAAAGCTTGATCTCCATTTTCTTTCTTTATCAATAGTTAGGTTGAGCTCCCCCATGATAAAGCGACCTAGAGCGTAACTGGGACACGCATCTATTGGAAAAGATGATAGAATAATCCTAAGTCGGATAACTTGAACCTATTGGGGAATATTTATGTTTTTGCGTCTTATTGTACTGAGCTGTGTTCTTATGTTTTCAAATTCCTATGCTGAGGACAATTCTATCGACAAGCTCAGTGATGCTCAGGCCAAAGAGCTTGAAGAAATTAATAAGTGTTACACCATCGCTCGTAGCGTGTGTGGTCAGAATGAAACGATCGATAAGTGTCTGATGACCAAGAGGAATGCCTTCACCAGTTTCTGTGTGGATGAGCTGACAAGAAATAATGATGAAGTAAAAGAATTGGTTGAATCGGCCAGTATGGAGAAGTGTACGCAAGGCCTGGATACTGTGTGCAAGCTTGAAGTTCCAGATGAACAGGTAAAACCAGATATGGCAGTGTTAAGAGCAGCTGTGGCCAAGTACCAACAGTGTATGACTCAAAAAGCTGAAGCGAGTAGTTCTTGTAATTTGGCCAAGGATAATTTGGCCAATAAAATTATGGATAAGTACGATACAAAAAATAAAAATAAAAATAAAAAGAAAAGTAACTAGAGGTACTGAACAAACTGATTCTTGTCATCGACAAGAATGCACTTGGGTTCAAGGATCGGATGATCACTAAATTCGAAACCAATAATGATCACTTCTTCACCTTGCTTAATAAGGTGAGCAGCAGCTCCATTAATACAGATCTCTCCATTACCTGGAGTATTGCCTTTGATGACATAGGTATCAAGTCTTGATCCACTGGTGTTGGATACCACGAGAACTTTTTGACCTGGCCAGAGATCAATCTTTTCTAAGAGCAACGGATCAATGGTAATAGAGCCCACGTAAGAAACATTGGCCTCTGTGATAGTTGCTTTATGAATTTTACAAGATAAAACTTCGCGCATGTGTATTTCCTTAAAATTGCATGCCTTTATACCTCATTGTTCACATTGCTTCAAGAACGATCGTTCCCGTGTAAAGAATGGATATAATTTTCAAATCTGCCTATGATTTGATGCGTTCTATGTCGGGATAGTCCTTTCCTTTGGTATCGGTACCCGGAATACCGAGAAAATAGAGGATGGAGGTCATAGGGCCATGGCTCATATGATTTTGCGCTTCGCGTCTTACGATATCCTTAGCGTGGTAGGCAATGCCCAGACCGGCAGTAGAGAGCATGGGAAGGTCATTGGCCCCATCACCAATGGCCACCACTTGCTCTAAAGAAATTTTCTCTTGTTGAGCAATTACTTTTAAAAGAAGTGCTTTTTGTTGAGCATTGATAATCGTTCCTTCAACTTCTCCTGTGAGTTCGCCGTCTTTGATGACGAGGTCATTGGCAAAGGCATAGTCGAGATCAAGTTTTTCTTTTAAGGCATCGGCAAAGAAACTAAATCCACCGGAGATGAGGGCCACTTTATAGCCAAGACTTTTAACGGTTTTGACAAAGTCTTGCACTCCT
>JBFHGF010000011.1:0-18562 GCA_041583335.1 Bacteriovoracaceae bacterium | reverse complement strand
CACCTAAAATAACTGTGCCAAACTCCAGGCCCTTTGAAGCATGCATTGTCATAATTTTAATTCTCTCAGGGTTTGTACCACTTTGAAAATCAATCGAATACTGCTCACCATTAAGAGCTTGTGATATCTTCTCATAAACACGAGAAGCTTCATCCTCACCTTTATCAGCAAGGAATTTCAATAGGTCATAGCAATTATCCAAATTTGAGGAAGAAAGGTTTAATTTCCAAATAAATGATTTGAATGATTCCCATAACCCGAGGCTTAAGTAGTTTTGGTAAGATAAATTGAAAAGGTCAATAATCTCTTCTCGGTCAATTTCGACATTGAGAATATTCAACACTTTCTCAAGAACAAGGGCAGACAACTCTTTTTCCCCCGGTCGACTAAAGAGAGCGAGAGCTCTTGTGAACTCACAAAAAAGATAGATGAAGGGGTCATCGGGAAGGTTCACCTTAACTTGACAAGTAAATCCCACCTCCGACTTTAATAACATTTCAATTAAGAATTTAACTGGGGTTAATTTACGATAAAGAACACAGACCTCTTCTTCCTGCTCTGAATTTTGAAGATAATTAAAGATCCCTTCACACTCGAGAAAATTTAACTCCATCGGAGTAATCCCTCGCTTCCCTTGTGGAAGCTCTCCTTCCACAAGAAGGCTTCTCTTCTCTATAACGCCCGTATCTTCTTTTCCTTCAGGTACGGCCTGCTTCAACATAGGTACAGTATATTCGTCAACTCCAGAAAACTCTTGACCAAGAGGGAGAAGAAATTCAAAGAGTGAATTATTAAACTCAATCACATTTCCCGCAGAACGGTAGTTATTTTTAAGGTTAAGAGTTTGATATGTCGTCTCTGAAGCTTCTTTAAATACTCCCAATTCACCACCTCGAAATCCATAGATGGCCTGTTTAACATCCCCTACAGAGAAGATCTTTCCCATATCACCACTGGTAATGGATTTTACAATCTCAAACTGGACATTACTGGTATCTTGAAATTCATCGATAATGAAGTAGTCATAGCAGCTCGCTATTTGCTCAACAACCTGCGTATTCTCTGTAACCGCTTTCCATACATAGTACTCTAAATCTGTAAAAGTCAGCCCTGGAACCCTTAGATAATTATTTTCAATGAAACTGTAGATATCAAAGGTTGTGTCCCCATACTTCAAAAACACATCTTTGTTTTCAAGACATGCATTAAAGTCTTCACTATATGCAAGAGAAAAGTCTCTCAATGCTTTTACCTGAGTAAGAAAGAGTTTAATATCATCAGCATTTTTCTTTGAACCAACAGAAGGGTGACGTCCAAACTGTTCACAGTATTTCTGAATGGTATTGAGAAAATCCAAGAAGCTTGATCGATCAACACTTTGATCAAAGTTCTCCAAAAATCCAACCCAAGCAGAAGTCTTCTTGGGCATACGTTCATCGCCAATCACAGGGGCCGTTATACTTTTCCAATCTATCCCGAGCTCAAGCTCATAAAATTCTTCGATCTGAGACTCTAGACTTAATTCTTCTTGATTCTCATTAAATTTCGTCCACAACAATCGAAGATCCGTATCTGAAAAAATCTCCTTTAACTGAGATCGAAAGAGTTTCTTATTCACAATTATAAATTCAAGACTCTCCTCCTTAAGCTTTTCTTCATTTTGCTCAATCCAAAGAGAAAAGAGTTTTTCTATTTTATCTGAAAGTTCGAGATCACTTGCCATCTCTTCACTTCCGGTAAACCCAGGAATATGCCCTTCAAGAATCAAACGATAGCAAAAGCTATGTATAGTCCCAACAAACATGTAGTGGACTGAAGAAAGGGCCGCTTCCCAAAACGCAGCAGGAATTTTTTCCAAATCATTAAGGGCCCTTTCGTATCCTTTCTGAAAACGTTTTTGTAGACGAAGAGAAAGTTCTCCAGCGGCCTTCTTAGTAAATGTCATCAAAACTACTTTTGAAAACTTATCCTTCAAGCGCTTGGAGAATTCAATGACATCGGGATTTGGATAGGCTTCATATTCACGAGTGAAGAGGTATACCATATGTTCCACAAGGACAAAGGTCTTTCCTGATCCAGCTCCAGCACTAAGGAGAACACCTCCTGTGTGCTCTATGGCCAATTTTTGTTCATCATTTGGTTTATTAAGTTTCAGATGTTCAAGATGCTCAGGTAATTCCATTACTTCACTCCTTTAATCTTGCGAGAGCAGATGGCCGCACCAGGACAATAATTGCAACTACTCGCCGACTCTGGATTGATTTCAAAATTCTTTTCAACGTTCATTCCATTTAATGTCTTCGCATATAGTTCTTGAAAACTAGCGAGATACGTACGGATATCTTCTTTAAAAGGGACCAGTGCTTCTTGAGATAAGAATCCTGCTCCCATAAGCTTACCGTTGATATCTGGATCTTGATAAAAGACAAGGGAGTTTTCAGGGTCAGATAAATTAATATAACCCATAAGAGCATAACTCTCAGGTAAAACATCTTTTCCTAGAGAGAAATTTAAGTAGTACCAAAGTTGAATTTTTTTCAAATCCTCAACTTCAGCTTTCAACGGGATTGACCCTGAAGAGCGCTTTAGATCCAAGAGTATTGGCCCCATCTTTTTGGAGAAGCCGATAACATCGGCAGATCCAATTGCTTCGTCACTCTCCATTTTTCTTTCCACTTCAAATCGGATTTCAGGATCAATATTTCTCAGTTTCAAAAGTTCATGGATACTCTGCTTAGCAAAAAATCTTACTTCAGCATAAATCTCATCATAGAGGGCCTTATCTTCATGATAATAAGAAGGCATTTCCTTATTAAGAGTATCATCTAGAATTTTTTCAAATATCTCTTCACTCCAAGGGTGGTCATCTTTGAGGTAGTCTTGCACGACTTTGTGTTCTATATCTCCAAGAACTCTACTATCGACGGCCTCAACCTTATCGGGTTCAGCCCCAAGCTTTAAAATATATTGATAGTAGTACTTCCTTGGACATTCAAGATAGGACTGCATTCGTGTAGGACTGAGTTTTTCCACACCACTAAAACTACTTAAATCAATCTCTTCACTTTTAATTGCAATCTTTTCGCGTTTAATGGAACTTTGCTGATCTTGAACTTCAAAGTCGGCCAAAAGATGACTCCAAGTCGAATCATGTTTTTCAAGACCAGACTCCAAAAGAAGAGTCGAATTCTCAGAAGCAAGTAACTCTTTGATTTGTGAAATATAGAATAATAGGTCCAACCCCTTTCTTCTCATTGGCCCCAAAGTAATTAAAATCTCTTGCACGTCCTTAGGGTACTGAGTGGCTCCTCCCATTGAAAGGTCATGTCCAGCATCAGCAAAAATATAATTCTTTTCTCCTAAGTCCATTTGATACATTTCTTTTAGACTTAGAATGGAATGCTTAACTTCTTTTAAAACTGGAATATTGAAACTACGAGGTAGATTAAGCTTAGTCATCTCAATGAGAATCTGCATATCAAAGTTAGCAATTACTTCATTAATTTGCGATAGCTCCGCCCAGTCTTCGATTTCTCTAGCAAAGGTTCCCAATAACTTTATTTCCAAAAAGTCTTTAAGGCTCTTATTTGGCTTGATCGTAATTTCTCTTTGCTGACTATTTAGATAAGAAATAATATCCTCAGCCTGTGCACTATCTCCCAAATTCTTTAAAAAACGCTCTTCTATCTGCTCAACAGTTTTTTTCATCAGTCCATCAAAGAGATCGAGCTCTGACTTATAAAAGTTATGGCGAGAGGGCACTTCAAGAATTTCTTTCATCCCAATACTCGAATTAATAAAGAGAATATTTCCATTTCCCTCTTTTTCAAATAGATCGTTGAATACAAGATTCCCTTGACCTCTAGCAAAGGTATAGCGTTTTAAGGGAGTCTGAAATCGATGAGGCTCTTTTTCATCAATGGTATCGGCCTGAGTTTTCACCCAGTCAACCCAGTCTGTTCTCAAAGATTCTTTCATGACTTCTGCCGGGATCGGCAGAATTACATCTGTATACTTGCCAATAAATTTTAAGAGTTCAACTTGGTTTCCCGAGAGATGGGTAAAACCAGTGAACATAATCCCCTTAGCAAAGAGTTCACCATGATCCTGAAAACGAGGATCCGACAGAGCATTCAGGATATTTTGATAGGCCTGATGTTCATCAACCAAGTTCTCCGATTCAACAATTTTCCAGAAGTAACGAATCGCACCCGCCACGACTTCATCATAATGCTCAAGAATATCTTCGATTAAGGTTGGATTTAGTGTAAATGAGCGCAGGTCAGTAAAGACATTAAAGGCCTGATGAAAGAAGCTATCCCTTTGGTCAGGATAAATATTCTTCCAAATTGTTGCCAAGTATTTTAAAAGATAAGATTTTCTTACGACACTTTGCTCTGGATAGAATTTTACAAAGAGGTCTTGTAAAAATTTATTTATGGTATGAGTCTCAAAGTGAAGAGGGCCTTGGTATCTGGCCACAGAGCTTCTCATCGCATCGGCAATGGATGGATTAGGACAAATGATATCCCAGTTTTCAAGCTCCTCTCTCAAATTTAAGTTTAGGTTCATTCCGTCGGAAGCTTTTTCCGTAAATATTACGCTTAAGGCCAAACCTATCTCCTTAGTTGCCTCTGGAAATTCTCAAAAAGATGTAATAAATAGCTTTAAGACAAAGGTTTCACCTTATGGAAAAGCTATACTTCACAGTATACTATCCGTGACGAAGTGATAACTCTAAACTCCGCTAACTCCTAGATCAATAAAGAGGCCAGAAGTGTTAAATACAAGTAAGCTCATTAGTTTCATCGATAACAAGAAAGAATATACTCTTCATATTGCAGAGGGACAAAAAATCATCCATGACTTGGCCATCATTCACGAGCTACGTGGAAAAGGTTTTGCTTTTTTTAGAGACTGCGTTCTCTCGGCCATTCCCCTCATTACCTTGTTGAAGCCAATGGAGACCCTTGGATTTTATATTGATTCGGAAGATCCTTATTTTATGTTTAAAGTAGAGATGTCCGAAGACGGATATTTCAGAACACTCCTCATGCCTGAATCATTTAGTGACTTTCCCGAAAATATTACCGGAAGGGCAAGGCTTACTAAAATATTTCCAGGTCAAAAAACACCTTACAATTCAGTGATTGAGCTCGATCACAAAACCCTAGAAGACTCCGTAAATATTATCCTTACTGACTCCTATCAAATTAAAGGTCGAGTCATTCTATCTGAAGACTCCGACCAAGTGGCCTTCCTTATGCAACTCCCGAGAAAGAACTGGGATAAAGAGGAAGATTTTGAGCCAACCCTCGATATTCAAGAGGCCCTCGACAACCTCGAAGCTCCTTTAGAAAAACTCTTTAAAATGGGTTCCAATGATGCTGATCTTATTGCTAAAGAAGTTGAGAAACTTGGATTTCAACACTTAAAATCCAAGGAGATTAACTTTAAGTGTTCTTGTTCATACGAAAGAATGGTTGCGGGAGTTCTCTCTCTCGTTAACACAACCTCTATCGATGATGTCTTTGAAGGTAGTGACTCCATTGAGACAAAATGTGACTACTGTAAAACTTTCTACAAAATTCCAAAGGATCATATAGAAACGATCAAGCAGTAATCTCCTTAAAACAAGAAGTCATCAATTAAACGTTTTTCAGGGGCCCAAAGAATTCTCTGAAAGACTTTGTCTTCTTCATATACTCCACAAAAGTTCTCTGTACCTGGGCCATAGGCCCAAACTCCAGCAGTTAAGCTTTGGTTTTTATAAGTTATAGACTTTCCTCTTTTCACAAAGCTTGACCACTGTCTCCCTTTTTTAGGAAACTCAATTCCTCTCCCTGCTGTTGAAGTCACAAGTATAGAAACGGACCTTCCGGCAGATTGTTCAATTAACTCATTTAAGTACTTATCCCAATCTTTAAGGATGTCTAAGGCACCCATAATATCACCTGCGTTTATGTGATCAGCATAGCTAACATCTCTAACGACAGTAAAAGTCTTAGCATTCTTTGTTCTAAAGTTATTCCAGAGAGACTTGAAGTTCGTTAGAAATGAAACGAAGCAACCCTTTTCCTGGCACGATTTATCGTAGTAGATTCCCGGCGCCTTTAGCCCAGACTCATCATCTAAATAATGAAAAAAGTTTGCCTGTTTATCTTTTGTTTTCTCAGTTCTCCAGTAATGTACATCAGAAAATAGGTCAACCTTATCCGTACACTGGGCATACTTATTTAGACTTCTCTTTTTCATATTTTGAGACTCTAAAATACCTACCTCATAGCCCTTTTCTTGAAAGAAGCTCCAAACCGGCCTTCGATCAATATCTGAACAACTCCCCTTAATATTTTGAGAACCTAAAATTTGACCTACAAAACCAAGATCAGGCTTCGGCCTAAGCTCATATAAATTATGGGACCAAGTTGTCCCCGAGCATGCCATCTTCTCAAATGAGATCGTATCTGTGGCCTTCTCGTTAGTATATTTCAATAAGGGTAAGTGCTCCGGCAAAAGCCCTTCAATCTGTATCCAGACAATATGTTTGCCCTTATCTGAAAAAGAATGACTCCTTGTACCTAGAGTTGCACGCGAAGCACAGCTCAAGAGCTGCGAGCCCATAATGGCAAGAGTTAATATATTTAAAATTACATTCGATTTTCTCATAAATTCACTTCCATACCAGACCAAAACCATCAGTTATTGACCTAGGTAAACATCTCATGGGATGTTTAGAAATTTCCCATTTTATATTCAACACTTATCCACTATCCTAGTGTTTGGAACATCATTTACTTAGATGATCAGGGATTTTCGCCCTTGCACGCTTAGCGTTTCGGACGAATACTTTTTATAATCATCAAGTATACAACTCTTTTAGTGCTTTTCCAGTAATGGAAAAGCATACTCATTAGAGTTTATAGCAAATTTTTAAAAAACGTAGGACTTAGAGCAAGGAGTAACTCATGTTGTCAACCGCATCACGTGAGATTATGTGGAACATACCCCCATCATTTAAGTGGGCAATGTATGCACTTTTCATTTTATCAATGGCCGCCATGGTTAAAGGTTTCTATGAAAAGTATCAATTTGTGACCGGAGGAAAAGGTCACAAAGAATTACTTCCAAAAGAATTAAATTGGAAGGCCTTTTTCCAAACCATTTTCCTGACAGGAAAGGTTCCGAGAAAAAAAGATGTGGGATTATTCCACTCTTTGATTTTCTATGGCTTCTTTATCCTATGGGTAGCCACTGATCTCGTGGCCATTCATTACGATACGCCTCTGAAAATTTTCAAAGGCCCTCTTTATATTGTGGTATCTTTCCTCGCAGATATCGCCGGGGTTGCCATTCTCGCAGGGTTGGCGATGGCCTACAATCGCCGCTATATCAAAAAGCCTGCCTACCTAGAGGCCACTAACCCCAAGCAAGAAATGTTCATGTACCTAATGCTCATTTCTCTTGTTGTTGTTGGATACCTACTCGAAGGATTTAGAATTGTTGGTGCGGGAATGCCCGAAGGTGAAGCCTCTTGGGCACCTATCGGTTGGGCACTGGCCAATATCTTCAAAGGTTTTAACCTCTCTGATCAATCTCTGGCGTTAAGCTATAGAGTTCTTTGGTTCTACCACATGGTTAACACCATGGTTTTTGTGGCTTCTTTGGGATGGACTAAATTCAGCCACATTGTCATTCTTCCTCTTTCTGCTCTCCTCACTCCTCCAAGAAGAGGTGCAGTACTTGAGCCCATGGACTTTGAAGATGAGACTGCCGAAACTTTTGGACTTGGTAAATTTTCAGAACTTACTCAAAAGAATAAACTTGATCTTCTTGCCTGTGTCGAATGCGGTCGCTGTACCCAAGTTTGTCCTGCCAACGGTGCTCAAAAACCACTTGATCCCAAGAAGATCATCACAAAAGCACGTGACTTCTCCTTTTCCAATATCACAGCTGAAAATCCAGATGCCGAGCTCTGGGGAGAAAATCCAATCTGGGATGCAACAGAACTTGATTCGTGTACAACTTGTGGTGCCTGTATGGAAGAGTGTCCGGCCAATATCGAACACGTAAATATTATCCTTGAAGCAAAACGATACAAAACTCTTACCCTTGGAGAAATTCCTCCAGCTGCTGCCGATGCCGCCAACAAAGTAAGAGTGAATGGAAACCCTTGGGGGATTGCACAGGATGACCGCTTTAAATGGGCCGATGGACTTGATGTTCCCGTCATTGAACCTGAAAAGAAAGTAGACTACCTCTACTATGTAGGTTGCGCAGGTTCCTACGATGCAGCTAACCAAAAAGTTGTTCAAGATACGGTTAAGCTTCTAAAGAAGGCCGGTGTTGACTTCGCCGTCATGGGCAAAACAGAAAAATGTAACGGTGATCCCATTAGACGTTTTGGTGATGAATACACTTTTTATGAGATTGCTATTGAGAATATCGCCAATATGAATCAATACAAATTTGATAAGGTGGTTACTCACTGCCCACACTGTTTACACACTATTGGTAAAGAATATGCTAAGTTCGAAGATGGTGAATTCGAAACTGTACATCATACCGAGCTACTCGCAGACCTTCTCAAACAAGGTAAACTAAAGCCAGAGAAAGAAGTTAAAGAAGAAATGACCTTTCATGATCCGTGTTACCTTGGTCGCCACCACGGTGAGTACGATGCCCCTCGTGAAATCTTAAAATCTATTCCAGGTCTTCAATTAAAGGAAATGGAAAAGAATAAAGATAAGGCCATGTGCTGCGGAATGGGTGGCGGAAATATGTGGTATGAAATTGACGAAGGTGTCCATTTGGCCACAAAAAGACTTGAAGAGATTGGTGAAACAAAGACAGAAAAGCTTGCAACGAGTTGTTCTTTTTGCTTAATCAATTTCAATAGTTCAAAAGCTCAGGTAGAATCTACTGAGAATATTGCAATTGACGATGTTGCCACCATTTTGGCCAAGTCAATTTCTGACTAACGAATAAAGGAATTTAATGTGAGACTGTTTTTAGTATTTTCTATACTCTTTAGCAGTCTCACATTTTCTCAATCAGAAAAAATTGAAAAAGCCCCAGGCCTCATTGAATCCCTTCAAACTATTGTCAAAGACACCCGCGAAAAACTACGTAAAGAATACCAAAGTTTAAGATCTGCTCAAAAGGTGGAACTTAACCCAACTCTTGAACTTGTACAAGATTCAGAGATAGATCCTCTTTTTTTAAAAAGTGTCTTCCTGCATTCTGAGAAGCGCTACCTTGAGATGATTAACCTCAATAGCTGCCACCTCTATGCTCTCTTAGAAAATCAACTTCTCAAAAGCGCCTTAGGTACTATCGATTTTCTAATGATGATCAATAAAGGTCAAAAGTACCTGATCAGATACGATCAATTTGTAGAGCAGGTTTATAAGTACAAATGCCAAAATTTTTCACAGTATTCAAAAATATTTGATCGCCAAAACTTAAAAAAAACAGTCATGTCTATCCCCTATCCTGTTCCTAAGACTCAGAAGGAATGTGAACATATCATTGAAGACTGGAAGAAGAATGACTACCTTCCCTACCTTTGTAAAATTCCTCACTCTCTCACTCAAGGAAAATCAGCAGAGCAAGTAAAAAACAATCGAAAGAACCTCTCCTTGGCCCAAAGAAGGCTCATCAATCAGATTATCTCTGACGCTAATTATTTTCAAAATCAGCTTCCCTACTTTGAGCGCAGTTATTTAGAAAACCTATGCAATTCAATCGAAAAGAAAGAACTCTTCTGTAATCCTTATCTAGCACAAGATGCATGGGCAAAGATTATCAATGGAGAAATACCTGACAACAATCTCGTTTTTCGATGTAATGAACTCTTAAGAAAAGCCCCTGACCATAAGCTTACCCAAGCTCAAAAAATGATGTGCGCCACAAAACTCAAAGATGAACCAGAGCTATGTACTACAGGCACCACGGATAGATATTCTGGGATATTCCCTCGTGCTAACTGCTCTCAAGTTTCCATGGCGCTTAACCACGGGCGATTGAAAACACCATTTCACGATTGTCCCGGCCAAGTTGACAATGGAGCTCTCACCAACCTGCATCGTATCCTTGGCCACTTTGAAGAGTCTACCATCTCTAGCGATATTGAATCCTGTAAAGGTGAAACGACTTTCACTTATTACAATTTTTTAAAAACAGCAAAGCGCAATGAAGCCTGGCCACTTCAAGCTTGCTACTTCGATCGCATTGAAAATAAAGAAATTTGTAAGTCCTATATACCGGGAACAATTGAGCGCTCCCCTATGTCAGAAGATAAGATTGTTGCCAATATTCTTCAAAGATTAGGTAAGATTCCCTCTCGAGCGACATGTAGTATTATCACTGAGTCTGAGTATCGTCCTGTTCTGCTAAAATACAAAAATGGCTGTTTCATTACTTTCAATAAAGATAACTGTTCAAATAGTTACTGCCCCAGAAAAATCATTATCGATCAAAAAGAAGTTGAAGGCATTACCTTTAAAGGCTCCCTTCGATTTGATTATTTCCCTAATAGCTGGAGTAATCAAAAACAAAGTATTGCGACTACACTTGAAGAAATCTACAAAATCCCACCGAAGAAACTTCAAAACCTTACCATGGTTCAAGTCTTCTTAAAGCAACATCCCAAAGGGATCATTCACGGTCTAGGATGTGCAGAAGATCTCCTTCCCCGTATTCGTAAACGAAAAAGTATAAACCAATGTACTCCAACTCCCTTCATTGTAGATGGCATGTTTGAAAAGAACGAAAATAAAACGCTTGTGTTAAGAACGGCCTTTGACGACATCTTATCGCCAAGACTTACCCCATGGAATTGGGTCTTTACAGCGGTAATGAAATACCAAGAGCTTCACCCTCTGAAACAGTGGAACCTATATGGACTAACTCTTTCAGAACAAGCAAAATATAGAAAACTACCCAATCAATTTATTGATGATAGTAGTGACACGCCTCAAGGAGAAAGTGATCCGAGTTCAAGTAACAACTCTATTTATATTCCTGTTGATCAGCCTTAGTTCTCATTCAGAATCTAAGCTTCCCACCCTTATTACAAAACAGGATAAAAGGAATATCCGCTTCATAAGCGATGACGGAAAGTTTACCTATTACCAGAGAAGTAATGGGCTCTTTCAATTTTCCACCAACTATAAAGTTGAGGAAGTTATCCGCCTAGCCGATAGAACCCAATTCAACTTAATATCCACTCCCGACCACAATAGTCTGCTTCTTGAAGCCGATGAGCACTACAATGACTATCTTTCTTTGAAGTCAAAACCTCAACTTTACATCATCGAATACGGCACCAAGAATATCAAAAAGATTGGAGAAGGAATCGCAATTGGACTTCACCTAAACGATCAATATGTATCCTTCTATGACCCGAACACTAGAAACTTGATCGTTCTGAATCATCTCAATCCCTCCATTAAAACCACCATAAAGTTGGCCAATTCTAAAAATCCTTATTTCATCCCTCAAGTTGAGATGATTGATGTCGACACGATTGCCTACACTGACTTAAATAAAGATGGGATTCCTGGCATCCTCATCCATAAAATTAACTCTGGCAAAACTCAAGTTCTTGAAAAACTAGATACGCCAAATAAGCAAATAGAAATTTGTTTAAACAACGGCAAACTCTTTATCGCCGAATATGGACTTGATCCCCTAACTAGCGGCAGTTCTATCTCCTATGTCACGGGAGAAAAGCTAGATATCGCGACAAAGAATATTATCTATCAATCTGAAGAAAATGATTTGGGAAGTTTAAAGTGTAATTTAAATAGCGACTTTCTCTACATCGTCAAAACCAATCGTTCAGATAATGGAAAGATCACTTATGATGCTGCTGAAATCAATATTAAAACAAAAGACGTACAAGTTTTATCAGATATTCTCTTCGCTACGAACTTGGTTGTCATGGATAGTAAGCTACTAATTCCCTATCAAAATAAGCACTACGTAGTTAAAGGCGAGGGAAACCTAACTGAGTTCGATAAACTTAAGGCCAATCCCGACGAAGATTAGTAACATATTCTTATGCGTATTTTACTTTTCACTCTAACAACACTCTTCAGCTTCTCTAACTTCAGTGCCCAATGGGTGGCCAAAGAAAGTCTTCCCTACGAAGTTCAAACACTCGTTGAATCTTTCCATATGGAATACCTCACCGACGAAGAGAAAAGTGACCTCAAATTACAACTGCAAGAACTCGACTCTCTTATGACAAACTTAGAGGCGACAGATCGTTTCTTTCTCGCAAAATCTTCAATATATAAATGGATATTAAAATATCCCCCGGAAGTTAAGCCTCCAGCAGACTTCACTCTTGATCAATTCACATCAAAAGTTAAGTCCACAGGGCTCAACTCTTTTGCTAAATGGCTACTTTTGGCACTCAAGTCGGACTCTATCGATATCCAAAGAAGTCCTAATTATAATCAGTATCTCAAAGTAAAAACTCGTAAAACTATTCCCTTTGATCTCAGAAGCCTTCATAAAAAAATCGACCTCCTTAGACCATGGGCCTATTTATTCTATAGAAACCCTGGCGAGCAAATCAATTTACAACTCACTCGCTATCAATTCTCTCTTCTCAAAGATATTGTTGCTCAATACAAACTCTACTACCGCTTCAAAGGAAGTACTTTACCTGCGCAACAAACGAAGAAGCTCACCCTCTTTTCGTTCCAAGAGAAATCAAATTCAAATCCATCTTCAAAAACAATAGATGACTCCCTTAGTGACCTTGATCAAATTATAGAAAAGCATAGAAAGGCCGGATTACCTATTCCGGTTAATGAATGGAATATTTCCCAAAATGATGATTGGACTCCGGGAGATCTAGAAGGGGATATCATAAAGCCAAATCCAAGCTATACCCCTCCCAAAAAGCTACCCCAGCCCGTAAACGACTGGGATGAGTAACTTAGTCTCCCGTAGGTGAAATATAGAAATCCCCATAGGCCAATTTTAAAGGCGTAATGAGAATTTCAATTAACTCTGGATCAAACTGCTTACCCTTATCATATTCAAGAACCTTAATGGCAGCACGATACTTTTCTTTCTTAGACTTATTTTTATTTTCCGACACAATATTATCAAAGACATTGGCCATAGAAACAATTCTCGCCAACCCAAAGATCTCATCGCCTTTTAGCTTACCAGGATAACCATTTCCATTGTGTTGTTCATGGTGCTCTTGAATAATTTTGATTACTTCAGGACGAATTCCCTCCAGCTTGGCCACAGCGGCGGCACTTTTCTTCGGATGATCTTCCATGGCCTGCTTGTATTGGAAATTCTGAGGATTTGCCAAAACCTCAGGTGGAATTTTCATTTTATAATAATCATGAAAAATCGCACCCATGTATATATCTTCTAAAACTTGATAATTTCCATGGCCCAGAACCATCGCCATATAAAGAGCAACATTGGCCACATTAAGAGCATGATCTGCCGTCGAGGCATTGTGCTTCAACATTTTTGCCAGAACGGCCTTAGAGAGGTCGATATCTTTAACTTCAGTGATGAACTCATTCACTTGTTCTTGTAATATCTCAGCAATCCCACTATCTATTTCTAAATCAGTAAAAGTATCATAGACTTTCTCACGAATATCTTCGCCCTTCTCCACCAACTCTCGATGTTCCTCACCAACTTCGGCCACCATCTCATCGACCACTTCTTTCTTCTTTGCAATTATCCACGCCATAAAAGCTTCATACTCTTCTTCGTGAACATAAATACTTTTCAGGTTCTTTTGGATAAAGAAGTTGAACTTCTCATCTTCAATGAAGTCACCAGCATGTTTAAACTTCAGGAATTTTCCATCGATTTTCAGATAGATGGCCGTATCCAGAACTTTCTCTGGCTCAACTTTACCAATAGCGATAGGAACGTAGGCATTCCCTTTTTCATCTTTTTCAGTTTCTATAGACATACTCTTATCTTAGTATAAAGAATTGAAATCACAGCCTACAAGGCAATTCTTGCACTCTCAAATTAAATAATTATCCTTTTAAAAGCATTCCTTTTACCTACCGTGTCTTTTTTGGTAGGATTCCCGCCTGTAAACTCAACTAACTCCCTAAAATAACGGACTAATCAATAAGAGTCTAAACAAAGAGCATATCTATGGCCATTTCGAAAAAACCCTACAAAGGAACTCGGGATTTCTTTCCCACAGAGAAGAGAATTCAAGATTTTATTTTTAAAAATATGACCGTCACGGCCCAGTCATTTGGCTATGAACATTACGATGGGCCCTTGCTCGAGGAAGTTGAACTTTACAAGGCCAAATCCGGTGAAGAGCTAATTAATGACCAAATTTATTCTTTTGAAGATAGAGGTGGACGATTTGTTGCCATCCGCCCCGAGATGACACCCACTCTAGCAAGAATGGTGGCCCAAATTCACAAAGAATACCCTAAGCCCATTCGCTGGTTTTCTATCCCCAACCTTATGAGGTATGAGCGTCCTCAAAAAGGACGTCTCAGAGAGCACTGGCAATTTAACTGTGATATCTTTGGTGCCCCGGGAAGGCTGGGAGAACTTGAAATCCTTCTCGTGGTTAAAGAGCTCCTTGAAAACTATGGAGCAAATGCTGAGCACTTTGAAATTCTTCTCAACGACCGCGCTATTGTCGATGGCATTTTTGGAAACATTTCAAAAGACAAAGATATTCAATATCGTCTCTACAAAATCGTAGATAAATCTAAAAAGGTTCCTCGTGAAGCCCTAGAGAAAGAAGTCGCCGAGCTTGGTATGACCGAAGAATCTCAGATGCTCTTCTTTTCCTATCTAGATGCTACTAACTTTGAGCAACTTATCACGATCTTAAATGAACAAGGTCTCTCCGAAACAGCGTCAGACTTTGAGTCCTTCATCACTCTTACAAAAGCCTCTGGACTTGATCAGTATATAAAATTTGATCCGGCCATTGTACGAGGCCTTGATTATTATACTGGAATTGTATTTGAAGTTTTTGATAAGCATCCTGATAACCGTAGGGCAATCTGCGGTGGTGGAGCTTATGCAGGACTCATGCAAATCTTTAACGAACAACCCCTTCCTGGTGTTGGCTTTGGTCTTGGAGATGTGACTCTGAAAGACTTCCTTGAAACTCATGGTCTTATGCCTGATCTGAGCAAGCCGGATAATGACCTCATGATCAGCTTCCAAAATGAAACAGGCTTTCTCGACTTAGCTTCACTGGCTTCTCAACTGAGAAAGAGTGGCGTTAAAGTTTTTATGGGGCTTGAAGAAATTAAATTTAAAAAAGTTTTCAAAGAAGCTGAGAAAAGAGGTTCCAAATTCGTACTCCTATTTGGAGAGCAAGAAAAAGAAGCAGGCATCGTTCTCATTAAAAACTTAGAAACAAAAGAACAAAAAGAATTTAAACTTACAGATGCGCAAGCAATTGCCTCTCATATTTTATAGAAGGTGCATGAGATGAGCGAAAATCAATCGACAGAATTAGCAAAAACATATTCATCACAAGATGTAGAAACCAAGTGGTATCCTAAATGGGAAAAAGAGGGCTACTTTAAGCCTCGTCCGGGAAAAGCAGGTAAAGGCTATACCATCATTATGCCACCACCCAATGTGACTGGCCGCCTTCATGCAGGACATGCACTCGACATCACCACTCAAGATGCACTTATTCGTTTCAAAAGAATGAAGGGCTTCGAAGCTCTCTTTCTACCAGGAATGGATCATGCCGGTATTGCCACTCAAAATGTTGTTGAAAAGCTTGTTTGGAGTGAAGAAAAGAAAACCCGTCACGATTTTACTCGTGAGGAGTTTGTAAAAAAGATTTGGGGCTGGAAAGAAGAATACGGTGGAATCATCGCCAAACAACAACGCTCCATGGGTGCTAGTGCCGATTGGGAATACTCGACTTTCACGATGGACCCCATTCCCCACAAGGCAGTCAACAAAGTATTCGTTGACCTCTACAATGAAGGGCTCATCTATCAGTCCGACTATATCGTAAACTGGGACCCTGTGCTCCAGTCGGCCATCTCTGATGCCGAAGTAGAACACCAAGAAGTAAAAGGAACCTTCTATCATCTTCTCTATGAAGTAAAAGAAACAGGTCAAAAAATTGAGATTGCCACAACTCGACCAGAAACTCTTCTTGGAGATACGGCAGTTTGTGTTCACCCCGAAGATGAACGCTTCAAAGACCTTATCGGTAAAACGGCCGTAGTCCCCCTTTGTAACCGAGAAGTTCCAATTATTGGTGATGACTATGTGGATATGGAAAAAGGTACTGGTTGCTTAAAAGTGACTCCTGGGCATGACTTTAATGACTTTGAAATTGGAAAACGCCACAATCTACCTATCATTAATATCCTTAATAACGATGGGACACTCAATGACTACGGTCTCGAGTGGAAAGGTCAAAGCTGTGCCAAAGCAAGAAAAGACATCGTGGCCAAACTTGAAGAAGCTGAAATCCTAATCGAGAAAAAGCCTCACGTTCACCAAGTTGGTCACGGAGATCGCTCAAAAGCAGTCATCGAGCCAATGGTATCCAAGCAATGGTTTCTCAATGTTGAAGAAATGGCCAAAATGGCCTGTGAAGCTGTTGATGACGGCACCACAACTTTCTACCCTAAGGGCTGGGAAAATACGTACTTTGCTTGGATGAGAGAACCAAAGAATTGGTGTCTCTCTCGTCAGCTATGGTGGGGACACCAAATCCCTGTTTACTATTGTGGTTCTTGTAATCATCAATGGGCCAGTGAAAATGATAGCGAAGAAACTTGTCCTAAATGTAGCAAAGAAGAAGTAACTCGCGATCCCGATGTTCTCGACACTTGGTTCTCTTCTGGACTCTGGCCACTGAGTACTCTTGGCTGGCCTGATCCCCAGGCCATGAAAGAGAAGAAATTTGACACCTTCTTCCCTACTTCTACATTGATTACTGGTTTTGATATCATTTTCTTTTGGGTAGCAAGAATGATGATGATGTCTTTGAAATCAGTAGGCAAAGCTCCTTTTGAAAAGGTTTATATCCACGCCATCGTTCGCGATAAAATGGGTCGTAAAATGAGTAAATCCCTGGGCAATGGGATTGACCCACTAGAGATGGTTGATCAGTATGGTGCCGATGCCTTCCGCTTTACTCTGGCCGCTGGTTCTGGTTATAACCGCAATATTAATCTCGACCCTGAAAGAATTGGTGGCTACAGAAACTTTGTAAATAAAATTTGGAATGCTTTCCGTTTTATTTCACCTTACCTCGAAAAAGCAGAAGCAACCCTTTCTTCTAATGATCAGCTCGATCCTCAAGAAAAGTGGATTCTTTCAGAGCTCAACACTGTCTCCAAAGTCATGAATGAGTCCATTGAAGAGTTCCGTTTTGATGAGTCTTGCTCGGCAATTTACAGCTTTGTTTATGACAAATTCTGTTCTTGGTTTATTGAACTTTCTAAACCTATTTTTAATTCAGACAATGAAGCGGATATCCAAAGAAGAGCAACTGTACTCAAGTATACTTTCAAAAAAGTTGTGGCCCTACTTCACCCTTTTACTCCTTATATCACTGAGGAACTATGGTCATATCTGAAAGAAGAATCTGAAGATCTTCTCATCATTCAAGACTACCCTGAAGAGAGACCAGAGTTTGAGTTTACTAAAGAAGCAGAAGAAATGAATCGCTTCATTGAGACGGTCTCCCTTATTAGAAACCTACGTTCAAGTGTGAATATCAAACCTAAAGAAGAGGTCGACGTTACCTTGAGAACCGATATTCCTGAGGCGCTAGAATACTTTAAAGAAAATGAAGTGGGCTTCCAGTCACTTGCGAGAGTAAAGTCTCTAACGGTCGTAACCAAGAATGATGAGGCCCCTAGAAAATCACTTATGGGGGCCTTGACTCACACTGAGGTATTTATTCCTCTTGAAGGCGTTATTGATCTCGATGAACAGCTCGGTCGTCTTAAAAAAGATCTTACGAAGGCCGAGAAAGAATTATCTAAGTACGAAAAGAAACTTGGTAATGAGAAATTCTTGGCCAATGCCAAGGAAGATGTTGTTGCTGAAGTTAAATTCAACTTTGAACAATTTTCTGAAAAAGTGGCAAGTCTTAAAGATAGTATCGACAAGCTCTCTTAAAGAAAGTTCTAAAGATTAAATTTCTCATGGATGAGGTCCAACACTTCGTGGGCCTCACTCATTTCCTTAAGTTGTTCTCCTCCCTCAAAATACCTAATCTCATTTTCATCAAAATTAAGTTGGGACAGAACAAAGCTAAAGGCAACAATAGCATGATCACGGTAATCAATACGATCAAAGAGAAAATGATCCACACCTATAAAACTCGACAGCCTTGCAACATTGAGCTGATCGGTCAAAACACCTTTTGAATTCAAAATATATTGATGAATTTGCTCATAAGCGACTTCAGTCGCATCGACGAGATTAGAGAAAGACTTCAACAAATCAATATGGAGCGGTCCTTTTTCATAAGACCAAAGGATTATTTTCTGATCACTTAACTCGCTCAAGCAATCTCTTAGAAGATCAT
>JBFHGF010000010.1:0-18950 GCA_041583335.1 Bacteriovoracaceae bacterium | reverse complement strand
GGTGGGAATGTCCACTGTTGCCGAGGCCATTGCTGCTCGCCACTGTGGACTAAAAATAGTGGGGATTTCTTGCATCACCAATATGGCCGCAGGGATTCATATTGGTGAGCTTGATCATTCTGATATCAAAGAGCAGGCCAATAGAATTAAAGAGGTCTTCGTTAATCTATTAAACGAATACTTTAAGGCCCTCTAAGTCTAATCGATAAGCGACGTCCTCCAGGAAACTCCCAAGGAAGTGAAACTGGAGGAATAAGCTGATTCAAGATCAAATCCCAAAGAAAAATCCAATTGTAGATCACGATTCACCAAGTAAGCACAGCCCGTATCCCAAGCATGTAGCCACTGCCTATCATATTGAGCGTACTCTTCAATGAAGACCGACCATTTACCTCCCAGGCCATGACTCCAATTTACGATATAACCATAAAGCGCACTTCCTCCATTACCCCGGTAAGAATGGGTTAGGTTTAAATTCAAAGCGCCCCAACTCTTTAGATCATGCACTGAAGAGAGAATCGTAACTGGTCGTATCTGGTCACGCTTGAAGTCTCCCTCGCCTTTTAAACGCATCCTAACTTGCAGGGCCAAACTGGGAATCCATCCCTTCGCTTCATTTATTATCTTGACCCGTCCTCCGAGTTCTAAGTTATCTAACCCTGAGCCCACCTCATCTTCGATACGATAACTAAAGGCCGTGCTTAGCTCTAACTTCTCACTCAAACCAAAGCGAAGGGCATGATCTTGAATCCAAGCTTTTGAGTTACCGGCATCACGCTCTATTCCACTTTGAATTTGAAAAACTTGTGCGCCTACAACTTCAGAACCAATGGACTGGCCAGGGCGACCAGAAATAATCGTTTCAGATATCTTGGCGTTAGCGTCAACTGCCATTGTCGTCAAAAATACGATCCAATAAAAATACTTCAAAACCCCTCCTCATTCTTTGCTTAACTATAAGGCTAACCTTATTTTATTTCTTGTCTATCATAGATTTAGAGCGAATTCCTCGAGTTTCGGTTAGATTTGACTGATACTTTTCTTTGTATTATTTCATAAACTTGATTTATAATAGAAAAAACGCACCTCATTATCGAGCGAATGTTCGAAGTAGAAAGCTATGACAGATAAAAATCTTACAGATAATAAAACAGATACTCCTGAATACCACGATGATTCAGAGCTAAAAGGTAGAGAACTACTTGAAAGCCTCAACTTTGTTGTCTTTGACCTTGAGACGACTGGTGGAAATCACAAGTCCGACAAGATTATTGAGATTGGTCTCGTAAAAATTGAAAACCTCAAAATTACCCAAGAGAAGAATTACCTTATAAATCCAGAAATTAAAATTCCTGAGTTTATTCAAAAACTTACTAATATTAAGCAAGATGATGTTAAAGACTCTCCTCTTATTGAGTCCGTTATCGATGATGTTCTCACCTTTATGGGAGATAGCATCTTAGTGGCCCACAACACATCCTTTGATGTTCCTTTTTTCAACTCAGTCCTTCGTCGACTTGAACGACCCGAGTTGGAAAATAAAAGTATTTGTACCAATTTAATGACAAAGTACTTAATACCTAATCTTCTGAACTCCAACCTAAACTATATGAGTAAGATATTTAATATTAAGCACTCTAAGGCCCACCGGGCACTGGACGATGCCAAGGCCACGGCCGAGCTACTGCTTAATTACTTAAAAATCTTTATCGATAAAGACGTTCAAAAAATTAACCATCTCTATTATCCGAGAAATCGTTATGAGTTGGACCGTATTCATTTTAAGTCAGACCAATGCCAAGTAGAAGAAATTGAGACCAAACTCAAGAAGCTGAGAACCCCTTCCCTTGTCACTTTAAAGGGTGAAAATGGTATTATCCTCTACTCCCTGCCCTATACTCAAAAAGAAGCGGAGACTGAATTTATCCTTGAAAAGCTCAAGACAACGCCATGGCTAACAGCGACCATTAAACTCTTTGGTCCCTTTCTTGAAACATTGGTTCACTTCAATAATCTTTTTAGCAAGATGGAGCCTGCTGCCCGTGGTGAGACGATCCGCCTTATGTGGGAGATCTATCTGCCTGGTCAGAAACTCCCCCCCAAGGGACAAGAACACCTCTTAAATAAGAATTCTATTGAACAAGACTTTGGTGACTTTGTTATTGCTCACCACTTAGTACCTGAGCAAATGATCATTTTCCCAATTCAATCTCTTCATGTGAAGAATCAGCTTATTTTTCGTTACCCAGGACATAAGAAGAAACTTCTTCAATATATCAACTCTAAGTCTCAGAGAATGGTGAATAATAAAATAAAGAAACCACATTATCACCCTTTGCTGAATGCCTTCATTCAGCAGTATCTCCACTTGGAAAAAGAAAAGGGTCAGGGACTCTTCATTTTTAGAAAGAAGAAACCTCAAGTAAAGTCAGATGAGTTTCTCCAAGAATTGGATCAATTCCTATCTGAGCATCCCAATAGCTATCAATACCCCAGCGAGTATATTTAATCCAAAAATAGTTAAGGCCTGAATAGGATGTCCCGTCTTAATGGAATGGGCAACCTCAAAGGAAAAGCTACTGAAAGTAGTTAAGGACCCCAAAATGCCAAATCGAAGAAAGCTTTGGGCCCAAGTGATATCATTCCATAAAAGTTTTACGGATAGAAAGTAGATAAATGTTCCCACAATATTGACCGTCAACGTTGCCCACCAAATGGGCATACCATTTCCAATGCAGGCAACGGAAAGAAGCCAACGTAAACTGGCACCCAATCCTCCTCCTAGAAAGACATAAGGAAAGAGCATTAATTTATCCATCATATAAGCTTCCAGTCTGATAAAATAATACGGTTATTTTCAATATCAAGCTCTAGTCCCTGTACTTCCACCAAATATTGGATGAGCTTGGAAGAAGAAATTTTACTTGAGAGTTCAAAGTCATGATCAAAAGTTAGGAGTACTCTGTCCTTCTCTTCTTTATAAGAGGCCTTTAAAACCTTGAGTGATTGGTCTCCTAAAACTAAGCGGTAGTGATTAAATAAAGTAAGCACTTCCCCTAATACCAAATAGAGGATCATCGAGCATAGAGAGAGGTTAATATAACGTTTAAAAGGCTCACTAGCATTTTCAATATCCACTTCGATACGTACATCAGATTCAATCATACGAAAGCGCAGTAAATCGAGAGACTGGCCAAGAGCATTGCGAATGGGCCCTTCTTTTTGTTGCTGGTCCCGTGCTCGAGAAAAACCTAAGAAAATTTCAACTAAGCTCTTGCAACGCTTGGCCGAAGTTTTCATTTCATTGAGCGCTTGCGTTTCTTCGTTATCCCAATCTTCTAATTCTAATAACCCTATAGCGGCAAGAATTCCCGCCAAGGGATTATTCAATTCATGAGCTATGGAGCTAGAAATAATTCCTAATTCTTGAGAAGAGATACTCTTAAGATTTTGTCCCTCAGAAGACTCAGAGCTCATCATATCTTGGTTGTAGAAGAGAAAGAGAAAGGAATCCCACTCATCTTTTTCAATTTCTATTTTTCCAAGTTTAAAGAAATTACCATTTACTTCAATAGTTTCTTCATCATTGTATTGAAGGCAATCACGAGGAGATAGATTCAATTTAGTAAAAGACTGATTATATACGACCAAGTCCCCTTTCACATTAATTAGGGCCAGAGGCAGTGGGATCTTGGCCAAGGCCTCTTCCCACAGGGAATACTGGGCATCTATTTTTGAGAGCTTCGGATGAAAGGCCACGTACTTCTCCAACCACTCCAGCAATAGTGAGATTGCAAACGATAAGGCCTTAAGGTTTTGTTGGTCTTCCATGGGTTCATAGAAGAGATAGTGCTCTAAGCCCAACCAATCGAGGGGGAAAACTTCACCTTGGGGGCGTTTTAACTTTAAGTCAATGAGCTCTTCTATAGTGGCCAACTGAAGATGTTTCCACAAGTAAAGTTCGGAAAAGTTTCCCGCACTTTGCTTGATAAACTCTTCTAGAGACTCTTCCCCAAAGAGTTTACTGTCGAAACTGAGAAAAATTTCCACCATTCTAGAGATCATCTCGGTATTTTGCCCCTGCTTATTCATAAGGAACTTACCAGCGTCCTTGAATAATTCAGCACAGTGACCTTGGGCAAGTTTTTGAACCTCCAGCTTCTTATCCTCATCAATGAGGTGCTCAATAAGTTCCAACATTTTCCATACATCGGTTGGACTCTTTGAAAGAGGACACACTTTATAGCGATACTTCTCTGGAACAGGATCAAAACTTAAGAAATAGAGTTTCGGGTTCTTCTCTTTTAAAGGAATAGACTGAGAAAACTCTTCTGGTCTCATAATAAAGATAAGATTCTCTTCCTCCCAATTTATGTCAAAGAAAGACTTCCTTTGAGGCGAAAGAGAATATTGTATCTGAAACTCATCATCATCCATGGGGTACTTAGAATCAATATAAATATTAAGATTCGAAAAACGATTAATGGATGATAAGAGATCGATGGACATTACTTACCTAGAGACTGAGATGCCTTTACGAGACTCTCCCCTTCAATAGCGAGATTATTGACAGTAACACCCCAGTGAAGGTGAGGTCCCGTTACTCTTCCCGTTGCTCCAGCTTCACCAATAACTGTTCCCTCGGGGATAATCTCTCCCTCTTGAACATTTCTTTTAGAAAGATGTCCATAGGTAGTAAAGATACCCATACCGTGGTCAATGATAACGGTATTTCCGGTATAGAAGAAATCACGGCTAATCACCACGCGCCCTCGATTTGAGGTCATAATAGGCGTTCCCACTGAAGCTCTATAATCGGTCCCTAAATGTTGAGTCTGTTTTTTATTATTAAAGATTCTCTTTGATCCATAGATACTAGTGACCAGTGAATCAATGGGCAGCTCAAAAGGAGTAAAGAAATAGGGTGTATCAGGAGAGCTGTTGTAAGCATTGGCCCTAATGGTTCTCTCTCGGGCCGCCCTTGCCGCATCTTTCTTATTTAAGAAAACTCTCTTCTTATCAACTTTAAGCTTCTCCGCCGGAAATTTCTTCGGAGCGACTTTAAACTCTGCAATTTTAACGGGAGAGCTCTTCTTATCTTGGTAATAACAATCAAAAGGCTTCATGTCTGAAAAATAAGTTTCAGAAGCAAAGGCATAGAGCTCATAACCACGTAAGAAGTAATTCACTTTTTCAGTATCGCAAGTTAGGGCCCCGTCTTTTGTAAAGGGACCTTTTACTCTTAACATGGCCGCTTCACCAGGCTTGATCACACCCTTAAAAAGTCCATAGTGAGTTGGAGCTTTCTCCTGCTCTTTCTGGTCCTCGTTGCTTTCTTTAGCTGGATCTTTTTTAGTGATGGACTTTCCCCCAGCACAACTTTGGAGCACTGAGGCTGAACCTAGTATCGTAAGGGTTAACATCAATGACAAAGAATGCGTCATTTGATTTTTAATTTTCATAAACTCTTCCTTTAGTTTGTTTATTGCAAAGGTGTGCCCAACCGGCCGATAGTAATCATCAAGATTACAGTTTTGCCGATTCTCCTTGGCCATCTTGAAAATGGATCTTAACCAAAGCACCTTTTTCAAGATTATTGAATTTTTTCACATTAGATATAACTTTTCCAGATTCATCTTCAACATAGCTATATCCTCTTCCTAATATATTCTTAGGGTTAAGAACTCTTAGCATTGCGTAATTCTGCTCTAATTTATGATGATGCGCTTCGACACGTTGGGGAAACTTCTGTAATCGATAAGAGGCTTCTTCTAAGCGCATAATATAATCGTGGTAGCCAGTGAACTCAAGGAGACGATGATCAATTTTGCAACGCTCCAATCTCCTTTGTATCACGTGAACTTTTCCCTCTAATTTTCTCATCAGACTATCAGGGGAAAGGGCATTTAACCTGCGCTCCATTTTCCACACCAAAGATTGTCCAAATTCATGCAGGTTGCGTTCCATGTGATTCATGCGCATCTTTAACTTGGTCTGACCTTCACTGAGGACCTCTGCCGCGGCCGTTGGGGTCTCACAGCGCTTATCCGCAACAAAATCAGAAATAGAATAATCCACTTCATGTCCAACTGCCGAGATGATAGGAATCGGACAATTATAAATATCCCAAGCGAGACCCTCATCATTAAAACACCAAAGGTCTTCCAATGAACCACCGCCGCGGGTAAGTACGATAACATCAAGTTTTTTCTCTTCAGGAGCTTCAAGGTGATACTTGATCAAACGGGCCAATGCCCCTCTAATAGACTGGGGAGCTTTCTCCCCTTGAACCATCGCCGGGGCCACCAACACATCCATCCACAAGCTACGTCGCTCAAGTACATTCACAAAGTCATGATAGGCGGCACTCCCATGGGCCGTCACAAGGCCTATACGCTTAGGGTATTCAGCAATCGCACTCTTATGTTCTAGATCAAAAAGTCCTTCGGCCGCTAACCTCTTCTTTAACTTTTCCAACTCTTCTTTAAGATCCCCTTTACCAACGGGGGCGATTCGCTTGGCCACCAATTGGAAGGTCCCCCTCTTGGCGTAAACACCAATAGGTCCCGAGGCCACAATCTTGTCGCCATTTTTGAGCGAGCGAACCAAAGGATTCCTCATAGCATCCATGCGAAAAAGACTACAGCTTAATGAAGCTTGAGAATCGGATAAAGTAAAATAGTAGTGACCGGCACCAGAAGAAGAGAGGTTGCTCACCTCTCCCACCACCTCGATGGCACGAAATTCGCCTTCGAGAACATTTTTTATGGAATTGACGATTTGGGATACTGACGGAATTTCGTTTCTCATTCCGTCAGCTTAACATTTTAGAAAACTACTTGAATAGGGCCTACTCGCGAGTCATTTGCTCAATCAAGGGATAGGCCTTGAGGTATTTAACGGCCTGAATCACTTGAAAGTCTTCCGAAGGTCCAGAGATCTTCTCTTCTTCGTCTTTCTTACCGTTTTTCTCTTTCTTACGAAGGGCCTTAATGCGAGCAATACGTTTCTCTCTTTGCTCTCTTTCTTTTTTAATACGCTCTTCTTTTTCTTCTTTTGTTTCGATCGTTGCCGTAAGGTGATTTCTCAAATCAGCTTCTCTTACATAACGTGACTCTTTCTCATGCTCAGAAATCCATGCCCCTTCATATTCACTAATAAAAATATCAGGTTTGATTCCCACGGCCTGAATCTTTCGTTCTTTTGGAGTCATATACTGGGCGATCGTTAATTTCACCCCTTGGATTTCATCAATTTTGGCAATCGATTGAACAGAACCTTTCCCAAACGATTGGCTTCCCATGATAATCGCTCTCTTATGATCTTGAAGAGCTCCAGCAACAATCTCTGAAGCGGAGGCACTGGCGCCATTAATTAAAACGGCCAGTGGTTTGTCGAGTACTTTAAACCCTGTTTTCTTCACGTAGCGAATATCTTTTTGCTTAGGATCTCTAGACTCCGTGGAAACGACAATACCATCTCTAAGAAAAACTGAAGAAACATTTACCGCCTCATCAAGTAACCCTCCAGGGTTACTTCTTAAATCGAGAATAATCCCCTTAACACCATTCTTCGTTTTCTTCTCCATTTTCTTTAAGGCCTTAGCAATTCCCGCTCCAGCATCTTTTTGAAACTGAGTGAGCCTGACGTAAGCATAATTATCTTCAAGAAGTTCATGCTTTACCGCAGATACTTTGATGATCTTACGAGTAAGTTCATAACGCTTAATCCCCTCAACTCCTTCTCTAACAATTCCAACATTAATTTTTGATCCGGCCTTACCGCGCATTTTATCCACGGCCTCTTCTAAAGTAAGTCCAAGAGTTGACTCATGATTAATCTCAACAATCTTATCACCTGACTTGATTCCGGCCTTATAAGCAGGAGTGTCGTCAATAGGAGTAATCACCACAAGAACACCATCTTTTTGAGAAACTTCAATCCCCAGGCCACCAAACTCCCCTTGAGTATCTTCCTGCATTTTAGAAAATACTTTTTCATCAAGAAAGGCAGAATGAGGATCGAGAGTATTCATCATCCCCTTAATCGCCCCTTCAATAAGCTTTTCCGTATCGACAGTCCTGTAGTATTGGCTTTCGATAAGGTAGAGAACTTTGTTAAAAAGCTCTAGCTTTTCAAATCGTGATTTTTCAGGAGTATCTTTGGCATAGGAAGTAAGGGGGTTAAAAGTTGTTCCCACAAGGGCCACAGTGGCCGCCGCAACAATTGCGCCACCAAGTTTCTTTGAGAGTTTCATAGTTATCCTTTTATATTTAAAATATTTTTATGCTCTATTATGGTCTGCTTTATGATTTCTTACTATAACTTCCAGTACTGGCCAAAGCCTTATCATCCAAGAGGTGAATCGTAGGCTGGGCCTTATCTTTCTTTCTTACCTCAAAGTAAAGCTTTCCTTGCCTTTGATTCTTTCGAGAAGTGTAGCCAATAATTTGTCCTGCTTTCACCTTCATGCCCTTTCTCACTTTAGGACCGAAGTCACCAAAGCAAACACTGATTGTTTCATTTCCATGGTCAATCATGATGACATTTCCATAGGGAGCAAGAGATCCTTTATGAATGACTTTCCCCTTTCGGGCCGCGAGAACAGGCAGTGTTTTCTGATCGAAATAAAAAGTTACACCTTTCTTCTTAAAGTCTAACTTTGTATGTTTTTCGATAGGTGGAAGAAATGTTCCAAGTTCAGATCTCAAGGCCCCTGTTTCTGAAGTACGAGTCTTCTTTACTTTTACTTTTTGCCACTGAGCAAGATAACCTTCATACTTCTCTTTTGAAGAAAGGTAATCTTCCGCACTCTCTTTCTTTTGCCCTTCAAGACTTGAAATGACATCCATTAAAAGTGATTGTTGCTCAGAATATTTTTTTAAGCTCTTTTCAACAAGCTTAAGCCCAGATTGTACGGCCTGTGTCTTAGCAATTTGAGTATCATATTCTTTAATTTCTTTCTTAAGGCCATCAATAAGAATTTTCTTAGTCAAAAGCTCGGCAGCATCATCACCTCCGCCCATCATGTTAACAACATAAGTGGTTAAGAGATGCTTAACTTTCTTCTTTCCCTCAGTGAGTGAACTTAGTGAGTCGTAAACTTTCCTTTTTAAATCATAGAGTTCTTTTTCAAGACCATTTTTACGCTCATTGATTTTCAAATACTCTTGATTTGTTCTTTCTAACTTTTTTTCAAAATTTGCAATTTGCTTAGTAATCGACCCAAGCTTTCTCTTTTCAAGAGAGATTTTACGATGAAGTTTTGAAGGTGAACTAAGTGCAGCGAATGTAGGGGTTACCATCGCTATAGAAAACGACAACATTAAGATGAGGCATTTGGCCTTTCGATTAAATTGAAAGAGGGCTTTCCTTAGCATACCTTTTTCTTCTCTCCCAAAATTAAATAAAATGCCATAGAAAAAACGACTCCCCCCACGAGTGGAATCATCGAAATTTTATAAATCATGGCAGAAAGAATCACTCCCACTAATATTGGTGCTTGGGTGTAACTCAATGTTTTAAGATAGATTTGTTTCTTTCTCTGGTATTGTTCAAAAACAAAAGATTCTTCTTTTAAGGGGCGATAGATAAGCCCTAGCGCAATGAAATATGCGGCACTGGCCATAATCGTAAGAACGAGAAAACGATTTTCAGAAATAAATGATTTTGATTCTACTTTTTTAACTTCAGGGCTCTTAATCGCTCCCATTGTCACTTCATTCTTTCCCGTTAATCGAGTCAAATAATTGCGAATCAAATCCTGAGAACTTTCTTTAAGATCAGGAGAAAGAGAAACCTTGATTCCTGCATAGCTCAAATCCACAAGGTTATCGTCGAGCTCAAGATTGGCAGCACTTAAAATAGATTTAATCTGAGCACTTACTTTAGCTTCAGAGAGAACAAATACTTTCTCCACTCCAGGGAGTTCTAAGAGCTTTCTTTTCACATAACCAGAGTTGATTTTCTTAGGCATAATGGCATAGAAATAAGGATTTACTTCTTGAACTTTGGCCACTTCCCCAGCCCAGTATTCACTTATGTTTGGCCCCATAAAACTTAGAACAAGAATGGTTACCGCCGAGGCCATCCAAGTAAGTGCGGACCAAGGTCTTCGTAAAAAACTTTTAATAAAGAAATTTAAATAAAACATGCGTGCCCCGAATAGATAATTCTTCCCTTGTCCATGTGAACCATTCGACCAGTAAACTTCTTAGCAAGGTCCTTATTATGGGTTGCCCATATTACAGAAAGCCCTTGCTTCACATTATAGAGGTTTAAAATATCGAAAATTCTTTTTGCATTGTCATAGTCAAGGGCCGCAGTTGGTTCATCGGCCAAGACCACATCGGGTCTAGTAAGCATGGTGCGGATAAAGGCAATCTTCTGTTTTAATCCCCCATTGGCATCTTTCACTTTTAAATGAAGGCGGTCGTAAACGCCTAACATTTTTGTAAGCTCTACCAGATCTGACTCAAATTCCTTCTTATTGCGATAAACGGAAGAGTCATATGAAGTGAAGAGATTCTTTTCACAGCTTTGATCTTGAAATAATTTTAAATCTTGAAATATAGAAGAGGTAAATACGTGTCTAGGGTCAGGGCGTTCGATTTTTCCACGATGAGGTCTATGAATTCCTGCGAGGGTTTTGAGAAATGTTGTCTTACCTGCTCCAGAGACACCAGTGAGAAAGACAATTTCTCTTTGATGGAGCTTAAAATCAACTCCGTTAAGAGCTCGAATACCATCGAAGTGAACATGAACATCTTGCATACTCATTAAGCGTGAGCCTATTTGAGTACTTGTTCCTAGGTTTCGATTAAATTGTGCTGACTTTCCTTGAAGGCCGGAGGAGCCACCATGAGAATCTCTCTGAAGATTAAACATTATGATACCAATCCTTAGTATTTTTTCTCAAACCATCCTGGCCTGAGAGAGGTCACCTAGTTACTAGTGTACCTCGTTCAAAGGACTTAAGTAAAGGGCCATAAGCAGTGTGTGAAAGAACTAACCTCCCAAAATGACACCACTTTGAGAGACTTCAGCACTTTATCCGACTTCTTCAGACGGCCTTACATTTTCAATGATTCCCTCTTTTACCAGTAAGTCATGAGTTTTCTGTGAACAGAAGACATTGGGGATGAAATTCATGGTGTTTTTTAAGCGCGAAATAACCGAGTTTTCTACTTCAGCAAGAAGTTTCACATCACCATTTTCATAACTAATTTTTACGGGATCTCGCTCCAGTAAAACATTGGTCGACTTATTTTTAGAGACAAGACTCTTGGAGGACTGGACAAAAATGATCTGCTTTTGGGGAAGATCAGCGATAAACCAGTCATCCTTCTCCCCTTTCTTTTCAACCACTTTTCGAATTTCCTCTACCTTGGCCTCGGCCCTTTTCATATACTTGGCCAATTCTTCTGGATCATCTTGACTGACTAACCTCTGCCTTAATTCTTCACAGCGCACATGACGTGCACCTTGGGCAAAAAGCAGAGTCTTGGCCATATCTTTCATTCCATATTCTTTATCTTTGTCAAAAGCGCCACTAGCATACTGCTCGTGAACAATTCCCATAAAGTAAGAATCTTGAAAGTTCCAAAAGCGAACGGGATCTTTTTCGATTTGCTCCAAAAGATCACTGTAGCGGCTAATAACTCCTTTTTCTAAGAAGTAATAACAAAGGCCCTCAGCAATGGCATCATATTTAGCACCACGTGAGCTACGAATAACTTGAGAGTACCAAGCAAATCTCGATTGTAAGAAGTCCTCCACACAGTGAAGTGCATTATGCTTAATGGTCAAAATATCATGTCCACCAATATTCTTGGGCTCGAAGTGGTGCAAAAGATAATCGCGGTCATAACTCCCATATTTAAGACCTGTATAGTGGGCATCTCTAAGAAGATAATCCATTCGGTCACAATCAATCTCCGAATGAAGAATTTGATTGGCCATAATAGAGGGATCAACCCCTTTCACGAGGTCAGAAATTCGCTGAGGATCATAGCCATACTTCTTCAAGATATAGGTTATCCCTCCGGGGTAATCGGTATTTTTGATAATATAGGCACCTAAATTTTCATGATCATCATGAAGCCCCTTACCGCCGGCCTTATTGGTAGTCTCCCCAAAACGAATATAGGACATCTCTGTAGTATGTGAAAAACAAAAGGTTCCAAGGTCATGCATGAGGGCACCCAGACGAATCATCTGATGCCAGTCCTTCTCTTTAGAATGTGAGTCGGGATTCATCAATTCAGCATCATCCACAGCACGATCACAGGATTTTATAATATGGTGGGCGTTATTCATTACTCCAATAGAATGACCAAAGCGTGAGTGCTCTGCACCTGGGAAGACATAGAAGGAATAGCCCAATTGCTTAATCCACCGCAAACGTTGGTAGAAAGGAGAATGAATAATCTCTTTTTCAACAGGTGTCATATGGATAAAACCATAGATGGGATCAAAAACAATATGTGGTTTTTTTTGTGGGGTTGTACTGAACATTTCCATCTTTTTCTTCCTTGAAAAAACTGGGGTAAAAAAAAGGGCCTTTATCATAAGGCCCTCTAGTTATTGTAAGTTTAAACGCAGTCTTACTGCAACTTTTTAGACTTACGACCTCTCGTTTTCTTTTTCGTCGTATTTAGTCGACCATGGATAAATTCAAGAGCGTGGTGAGCTTCTCTTCTCAATCCATTCTCGTTAATAAAGCGGTAGAAGTCTTCTAGATCTTTTGACTTTCTGAAGGTCTTAAGGCTTTTGACCCCTTCCCCTTCCGTTGATACTTCTTCAATTGCTTCTGACATATACTTTCTCCTCAAGTTGAGATGCTAAATGATACTTATTAAAAATTAAAATAACAAACAAAATTAAGCGCCTATAGTTCTTTGCTTATTTTCGATTAGGGGCTTGCTTTCTTATACTTCTTGTGTGTTTCCAATCATTCCGTAAGAGTGAAGCTTGTTATAAAGAGTCTTCACTGTAATCCCAAGCATTTTAGCAGTCTTCGTTTTGTTACCACCAAGGTGCTCAAGAGTTAAGCAGATATGACGTTTTTCAAGTTCATCAAGAGTCATCTCAGAGTAGCGTACTACATCTTCATCTTCCTGCTCTTCCTCAATTCTTGATTCCGTTACAGAGTCAGCAAGGTGATCACGCTCTACAATCATGCCATCAGAAAGGATATAAGCTCTTTCGATTACGTTTTGAAGTTCGCGAACATTTCCTGGCCAGTTGTACTCTCTCAAGGCCTTAACAACACCTGGAGAAAGTGACTTTTGCTCTTCTGTCTTCTTATGAAGGTTAAGGAAATATGTTGCAAGAGTTTCAATATCTTCAATTCTTTCTCTTAGTGAAGGAATCTTAAGAACCATTGTATTTACATTAAAGAGTAGATCTTCTCTAAACTCACCTTTAGCAACTAGCTCGTTTAGGTCTTTAGTAGAAGAAACCATCAATCTTACATCAGCTCTGTAGGGCATATGACCACCAACTCTGAAGGCCATTTTCTCATTAATGAAGCTATAAAGTTTTGATTGTAGGTGTAGAGTTAGTCTATCGATATTGTTAAGGAAAAGAGTTCCTCCGTTAGCTAGTTCGAGTAGACCATTTCTTACTCTAACATCTTGGAATGAGCCATTTTCTTCTCCAAAGATTTCTCTTTCAAGAGCAAGTTCATCTAGAGCAGAGCAATCGATACTTAGGAATGAGTGCTCAGCTCTCTTTGAGCGGCAATGTACGCGACGAGCAACCATTTCTTTCCCTACCCCTCTCTCTCCGATCATAAGAGCATTCACATCAGCGGCCGCTACTTTATCAGCAAGGTGGATAAGTCTTTTCATTGTTTCTGATTTACCAGCAATTTCTTTTTCAATAATTCTGAAGCTAGTGTTAGCAATGATTCCCGTTCCTTTTTCTTCAATTTCTTTCTCTTTAAGTTCAATTTGTCTTAATAGAGACTCGTTGAGATGTTTGGCAGCAAGGTACATCTTCATATTTGCTAGTGGGTGGTTTAATTCGGTTAAGATTTCAAGAACAGCGCTCATATCATCGCGGCCAAATTCTTTTTCTGATTCAATACACTGGAAGTGGATCGTGGCGATAACAATTCCTTCGTGAGATACTGGGATAGCAAGTTCAGCTCTTACTCCCTCTTCTTTAGCTTCTGCGAAGAGTGGATCTCTTTCTGTATTATTTGAGAAGTAAGGTCTTCTTGTTCTGATCACGTGACCTGCAGGACCAACACCTTTTTCTAAAGATTGTCCTCTCTTTACTTCTTTTCCGTTTTTAGAAATTACTTTAACTGAACCGTTCTCTTGAACGAGGTAAACTAGAGTTCTATCTACTCCAACAAAGTCATGTAGCAGTTTTCCAAGGTGTGGGAAAAATACTGATTCATCAAGTGAAGAAAGAAGGATTGAAGAAATCTCTTGAATCTTTGTTAAGTTTTTGGCCACTGAATCCATCATTGCTTATCTCCTAGACAGTTTTAACTCTAATTTTCAACTTCAACGCTGTGCGTAACTAGGAAAATAATACACCGCGTCTATAGATTTTACAAGACTAAAATGCTCGGGTGTTTAAAAAATTGATGGATATTTCGTATTTACTAGAACTTAGACCATCTAGGAGTTGAACAGTTTCCGAAATTATCGGTAACCTGACCCAAAATCTCCCCTTCACGGGTCATTATGTATATATTCTGGACGGCCTTGGTGCGAGAGAGGACTCTCTGGCTGCTAAAAGCGATAAACTGTCCATCATTTGAGTAGGTAGGGTCCTCATTTGAGCCAAAATCCTTCGTCAAACGGTAGAGATTGGCCCCATTCTCATCAATTCGAAAAATATCAAACTTTCCGTCCATCCAAGAGGAAAAGGCCACTTCTTGGCCATCAGGGGAAAATCGAGGAGTGGCGTTATAATCGCCTACAAAGCCCCTACGCTTCACATCCTTCTCCTGTGAGCGAGGATCTGCAATATAGATCATAGGCTTCTTAGAACCTGAGCGCCCGCTGAGAAAGACCATTTTTGAGCCATCTTTGTTAAAACTTGGGTCCACGTCAGGGGCAAAGTGTTTAGTTATTCGACGGGTGGCCCCTGATTTTAAATTAAGGGCGTAAATCTCAGCATTTCCCTGGTGGCTCATGGTCAACGCAATATTCTCCCCATCAGGCATAAACACTGCTCCAGAGTTAATTCCTTTACGCGAGGAGATCACACGAGGCTTCTTAGTATTGAGGTCCATAACATAGAGGTTCACATTTCTATTCTTATTGCGATTATTTTTAATCAAACTATAGAGAACCTTCTTACCATCAAAGCTGAGGGCCGGAGAAATTACGGTCCCTTGATGAAAAGTAAGTCGAGTGGCATTTCTTCCATCAAAGTCCATCATATATAGTTCTTTAATCTGTTTTGAACGAGTAGTGTCTCGGTCTGATACAAAAATGATTTTTGATTTAAAAATAGATTCCGAATTTTTGATCTTTCTATAAATTTGATCAGAGATATCATGACCCTTGGCCCTCAAGTTATTAGCTGAGAAGGTATCCCTTACAGTAGCGAGCTTTTCTTCGGAAGAAATATCATAGACACTTCCCTCCACGGATACTTGTCCCCCTGGGGCAAGCTCATAGTTTGAAAGAATAAGGAACCTTAAGTTTTTCTTCTTCAAATCACTAAAGTCTTTATCCTTTGCGGCCTTTGAATACCCCTCAGGGGTCATTACATCAAAATACTGCTTATAAAAGCTAAAATCATTTTGAAGGAGAGACTGCATCTCATTGATGATTTTCTTTTGAGAGGTATTAGCATTGCTAGGAATATTACCAGGAACAAATACCATTTTATCTTTTTCGACTTCGGCTTCACCAACGGCAACGATGGTCAGGCCATCATCTTGAGCGAGAGTAAGGGTATTAAATGAAATTAAACCAAAAAGTAGTAACCAAATTTTCATGAATAGTCCTTTAGATTATAGAGGAAAGCCCAGAAGAATATCCCCTCTCACAGTACGTCCTGAGATTAGGTTTTCAGGAGCAGGAAAAGGTGATGCTTGCTTTACCGCTTTTAGAGCACGAGTATCATACTCACTCTCCCCACTTGACTCAAAAATTTCAGAACGAACGAGTTTTCCTCTTTCATCGATAAATATTTTAATACGACACTGTAGTTCTTTATCCACAAGGTAGCTGGGTAGCTTCCAATGAGGGCGCACAAGATTTGAAACTTGAGTAGCATAGGCTTGAAGTTCAGTGAGGTTCGCCGAATCTCCAGTTCCTACCAAAGCCTGGCCATTGCTCACTTTATTACCACGATTAATAAGCCCTTGAAGCTTAGACAAAGTCTTGCTGTCAAAACCTTGATCTTTGGGCTTAGTTGCAACCTTCTTCTTATTAACCGGCTTTTCTTCAACTTTTGCTTTACTGTATTTCTTCATGAGATCAGCAAATGAAGGTTTCTTTTGTGCGTTCTCATCTTTCTTAATAAATTCTCGCCCCGTATCTGGAACAGGAGCAGGCTGTGCTTTAGCAACAGGCTCGGGCTCGGCCTTTGGGGCACTCCCCGCTGTAACTCCGGCCTTCTGTAACGCCTTGAGCTCTTGAAAAGTTAGCTTGGGCATAGAAACCACATCAACCCGAACTGCTGATTGAACAAGCTTAATATTTACTTTCCTCTGCTCCTCTCCTTTTTCCCACTGCCAGTAGCTAAGGCCCACCATTACCAAGACAATCACCCCGTGAATTGCCGCAGACTTCTTAGTGTAAAAGGAGAATGGTCTCAATTTTATAACGCTCATGAATTACTTTGATTCAATTTCAGTTACGAGAGCAATATTTGAAATCCCGGAACTTTTGAGAAATGACATTAGCCTTGCCACATTACCATACTTAATACCATAGTCAGCACGAAGGTAGAGGATATCAGATTTGGCTTCTTTAAATTGACTTTGAACCAATTCAATGACCTCTCCTTCGAGTACCTTATTTTTACCCAAGAAAAGCTCTCCCGATAAAGTCATACTAAGCACGACTTGCTCCGTTGTTAGATTCATCGGATTTACTTCTTTAGTCTTAGGAAGCTCAAGCTTGATACCATTGAGCATCAGCGGGGCGGTAATCATAAAAATCACCAACAAAACCAACATAACATCTACCAAAGGGGTAACGTTAATGTCGGCAATAGCGCCTTTCTTATTCTTATTGAGGTTTGCGGCCATTAGACTACCTTTCTCTTAATATTTTCTGATATTAAAGAATTGTTCTTTCAATACTGTTAAGAAGATCTTGTTCAAAAGACTCCATCTCAGTATTCATATTTCCCACGCGATTATTGTAAACATTGAAGAACCACACTGCGGGAATCGCAGCGGCAAGCCCTACGGCAGTGGCCACCAAAGCTTCTGCAATACCAGGCGCAACAGCGTCAAGAGTTGCTCCTCCCGCACCAAGTCCAGTAAAGGAGTTAATGATCCCCCAAACGGTTCCAAATAGACCGACAAATGGTGTTACCGATGCAATACTTGCTAAAGTAGAGAGCTTCTTTTCCATTTCTAAATTAACGGTGTTCACACCTTTCTTCATCGCCCTTTGAACAGACTCTAACCCAAAGTGCTCGTAGTGCTTTTTTAAATTTTCTTCTCCAGCTTCTTCGATAAAGAGAGTGAACTCTCTGTAGCCTTCATTGAAGATCGACTTAAATGGTGAATTCGGTTGACCTTCAGCACCTGTTGCCACCTCTCTTAAGGTTCGTCCCTGTCGATACATGTCCATAAATTTCTTATTATTGGTATCAAGTTCTGCAAAGAGCTTCTTTTTCATAAGCACAATGGCCCAGCTTAATACCGAAGCAATAATCAAAAGAATTAATACACCTTTTACAACCCACCCTGAATCCAAGATGATTTTAACAATATCTAATTCACCGCTCATACCTACACTCTCTCCTTGAGTTTTAATTGTGTATAAACACATTGTAACAAATAGTTATAAACCTATCGAGGGGAGGAAAGGTCAATCTTTTGTAAATTCATGGGGAAAAATTCTCGAAAGAATCTGACTATTCTAGAGTGGTATTCTTTTAAAACGCTTGGAGTTAAAATAAAAAAGAGTGAGTAAGGTGAAAACTCCAATCTCTAATGTCCCCAATTGAGCAGAGAACTCAAAGGGAGAATAGAGGCCGGCCCATAGAGGACCTTGCCCAAATAAGGCGCAAAGAGGAGCAATTAGTAAAATGATTATAAGGAATGAGTGAAGCCACACAAAGTCCCCTCTCAGCTTCAATGAATAGAAGACAAGGGCATAGAAGAAACTAATGTGACCTGACCAATTCAATCCATAGAAGTAAGTCCACTTATTGAGCAAGAACGCCAAAAGGGAAAAAAGGCTCACCTCAATATACCAACCCTTCCTTGAAAGAGGCAGCTGATCATTGAGCGTCAGAAGCAGTAAAGCGTCCAATCCAAAGAAGAGGCAAACTCCAATATAATTTAAAAAGAGAGAGGATACCTCCCATTCGAAATTCTCACGCCATATAGGCCTACCAATAAAGGTCATGCCCAAAGCAAAGATAACAATCGCCACGTAGACTTCCGATCGAGTAATCCCCTTCCTGTGCATAAGTAAGTGGATCAACGGTTTTCTTTCAAAAGAAAGAATCCCAGTAAATCGAGAAGTTACAAAGAAGGAGGCCGACTTTGTAAAAATTAATATCCACCAAGAATGAAAGAAGATCCAGTCTTGGATATCGGCCAAACGATGATCTAAGAGAAAGTGAAAAAAAGCGATAACAGAGAGAACAATAAGATAAATTAGAGCATGAACCAAGTAATGACCAAAGAGGTATGAGATATGGTTAACGAGGTTTGGTTCCAAGAAAGGAATAATGTTTTTCTTCTTATTAAATAGCAACCGTCCCCCGAATCTAAAGAACTTTCTTAT
>JBFHGF010000009.1:0-19654 GCA_041583335.1 Bacteriovoracaceae bacterium | reverse complement strand
GGTTGAAATCGAAGATGCATTCGGTGAGAAAACGGTTCAAAACTTTGATATTCCCACTTCAACTCAAATTCTTAAGAAGGATATTTTAGATTTTAATGTCTCCATTGGACGCGCTTACCAAGATCGAGATCATGAAAGGCATTACGATGGAAGTGACCTTATTAGTGCATATGCTCAATATGGTTTCTCTGACCAATATACGGGGGCAGCTTATATTCTCTCTGAAGAAGAGTTGTATATGGGAGGCCTGATTAATGGCTGGAGTACTACATGGGGAAATTTCTTTCTAGAAAACTCATTGTCTCAACTAAGTCAAAAACACAAAGGTGCGGCGAATGCTCTAACCTGGCAATTGCAAAATTCAAATTATCAAGGGGCCTTTAGGCTTTCAAGTAGCCTTCGGTTAGAGGATTATGCTGGAAAGTTCTCCAGTGAATTTACAAATTCTCTTCGGCCCTTAGATTACGGGTATAGAGCAAATTTCTCATTTCCATTTTCAACCTTCCTCTCTCTTGGGCTTGGAGTTGGACAGAGCTCTTACCAAGATCGATCTCTGGGAAAGAGAACGTCTTTTAACCTCTCTTCAAATATTAGAACTCAGAAGAATATTAATATCAGCATCTTTGCCTCTCACAACAAAGAATATAATGGAACTGAGACGAATGCCTTATCGCTCTTTCTCACCTGGAATTTCTCTTCTTCAAATCGCTATATATCCGCGTATCACGATGTTGAAAATAAAAGGACTCGTGTCAGCATGACTCAGGATAATAATAATGAAATGTATCGACCACGATATAACGTTAATATAGAGAGAGGGAGCGAAGAGACTAGACTTGATACAAGAGTTAATATTCCTACACCGATGGCCGATATTGCTTTTAAAGGGGTTGCTCTTAGAGAAGACCATTCTATATCTGGTGGGAAGAATCATTTTCAAGGAATTGCAACCCTCGGGACTTCATTGCTCTTTGCGGCCAATGATGGATTCAGCTTCGCTCTATCGCGCTCAAATGCGGGAAGTTTTGCTATTTTTAGCCCTTCAAAAGATATAAGAAGTGATCAAATTATAATTAGATCAACTTCTCCTTTTGCAGATACGGAGACTCCATTATTTGGAGACCTTGCAATTCCCAACCTTGTTAATTATCAGTATCGCGATGTTCAAATTGATCCTACCTATCTCGATGAAGGAATTAGCCTTAGAGATGAGCAATTTATTCTTCACAGTACTTATAAATCAGGCCATCTCTTAAAAGTACAGAGTAATGGCTCTCTTAGCTTAAAAGGTAAGATCTTTTATAAAAGAAAGCCTATTGCCTATAAAGTGATAAAAATAGGTGAAAAGATATCTTTTACTGATGAAGCGGGCGCATTCTATTTTCCTGGGGTGACGAAAGAGGCCACTATTCTTGAAATTCAAGATGTAGGTACAGTTAATATTCAGAAGATTTTAGCAGATTCTGACTATGGAATAGTTGAGTTAGGAAACCTCGAAATAAAACACAAGAGTGAGGGGTCTCCATGAAAATTCCAAATACAATTATAATTACAATTATAAAGAGGACTAGCATATGAAAAAACTTATAAAGTATTTTATTTTGAGTCTTATCTATAATATTTCTACCCATGGCCAATACTGTGGTCTCAGTTTTTCAAGCAGTAACTTTGTTGCTGAAGTTGATAATAATATGCAGTCTATCTCTCACAGCTTAAATATTAGAAGAACAAATCCATCCAATAACTGTAAGAATGTAAGGGCCTATTTCACTCGTGGTTCATCCAATAGCTATGATCGCCATGTAAAACAGGGCACAAAGACAGTTCCCTACAACTTATATAAAGAATCGGCCCTTAATAATGTTCTTAAAGACTTCGGCGATGCCAGTTCCAATGAGTATATTTCATTCCTGTTAGAAGATAGAAATGTTAACTATCACTTCGACTTCTTTGCCAAGGTGGTTGACCTCGACAGTGTCTTCTCTACCGGGCCAGGAACCTATAATGATCTCATTGAAGTAAAGCTCTACACACAACACAGCAGTGGGCAACTCGTCTATCAAACAAGTACGTGGATCAATATTCAAATTATAATTCCGCGCTATGCAGAGATAAGCCTTGGTCCTATTGGAAGTCCTCATGACCCAACCTCCACTCAACATATTATGTCCTTTGGGAATCTAGAAGAGGGGAAAGTTGCTGAGGCCGCATTAAATATCAAAAGCACTGTCTCATTTGGTGTTTATATGTCCTCTCTTAATGGCTCTGTCTTAAGAAATGGAACAAGCTCTATTGCTTATCAGATCAGTGTCAATAACTCGAATTATCGCTCCCTCCCCACGCCTGGAGTAAACTATTTCATTACTCAAAGGATGATTCTCAATCCTGTAAACTATGAAGTCATGCCCATTAAGGCCAAAGTGGGGGCGATGCCTAATAATCCTGAGACCGGCGAGTACACGGATGTGATCACCATCACCGTTACTCCTTGGTAAGAGTGGGAAATTACTTAAATAATTAAGATTGAACAGAGTCAAAGTGCTCAGGGACAAGTTGTCTCTGAGTCAAAATGACTACAGTAGTTATCAATATAAGTGTTCGAAAATATTAAGCCTAATAGTTGGCATGGCCTTTGCTTATATAAAAGCAGAAATGGCCAGGACGGCCCATCGAGCAGGAAGCGAGATGACTCTAATTTAGGATTAAAAAGAGAATTAAACACTTCACTAGTATAGGGAGATGATTACTATGGAAACTCAAACTCTTAAGCACTTCAAAAATCTTTTCACTAACATTCTCAATCAAGCTGCACTTGATGAAGATTCATGGACTGAGCCGCTCACAGCGCGCGAAGGTGGTGATGTTGTTGACCTTGCTTTAGGAGATCGCGAACAACAGCTTGCTCTTAAGCTTAAAGGTCGCCAAAGTTTCTTTCTCAAAAAGGTAGAAGTGGCCCTAGATAAAATTGAACGCGGAACTTTTGGTGTTTGTGAGGAATGTGATGGTGATATCGGTGAGGGAAGGCTTCTTGCTCGTCCTACCGCAACTCAATGTATCTCTTGTAAAGAAGAACAAGAGAACGGAGAGAAGCATATTCCTTATCAAAAGCGCTCTCATACACATGGATTAGGATTTTCTCAAAAGTCTGGTAACGTTATTCAACTTAAGCTCAATGATGATGGAGACGGACGTAAAAGAGAAAATACTTTTAAAATCAATTAAGGATAGATGGATACTCAATGACTAAAAAAACGGTTCAAGGATGAGCGGCAAATAGTCACGGAAGATAAGAATAACGATAGCGATTAGCTTCGTAGGGTATGGAGCCCCTCTTGTGAAAGAGGGGCTTTTTTTATTTCCTAATTCTAGTCTCTTAAACAAATACTCCTATGTAAATTTTATTTCCTTCCTTGTTATTATTCTCAGTTTCTCTATATTAAAGAAAAAATATAGGGGAATATTATGAAAAGGGTCATGCTAACTGTGGGTACATTGCTACTCACGTCACAACTTCATGCTTTATCTGAAAATACTATCTACGAGACCATTAGAGATCATCTGATGAACGGCCAAACCTGTGCGGATGAAGGTCGGGAAAATGAGCCCTTTTGGAAGATTATGAGTGTTGCTACTAAAGTTCATATGCCGGTCAAAATCAATCGCTTGAGAATGGTAACTAAAGTGAAAGAAATTCCCTATGAACTCAAAGGTTCAAAGTTTGGATGTAAAGTGGGGAAGTATGGCTCCATTGTTATAGGTCCGGGAAGAACAGAGTCATCGATTGAATATTATGAGACCGCTTTAGACTATGTGGCCAAAGGATTTTCTCCTGTTTATGTCATAGACCACGTGGGCCAGGGCTTTTCACCTCGACTTATAAAAGAAGACTATAATAAGGCCCATATTCACGACTTTAATGACTATGTCACCGCTTTATCTGATTTCGTCGATGCCGTTGAAATTGATTTAAAAGAAGTTGAAGGAAGAAAGGGACAACCACTCTTTTATACTTCCAATTCAATGGGAGGAGGTATCGGTGTTTCTTATTTCGAAAGGATGGGAGACAAGGTTCCCTTTAAGGCCGCCGCTATTGTTGCTCCCATGTTAAGAGTAAATTACCTTGGATTTCCTGGAGGGCTCTCTGATGCCGAAGAAAATCCGAATGGAGTCTCTTGTCCTTCACGTATTCAAAAAATACTAGGCTCTGAAAGTGGAGTTGCTCTCAATGCGATCATTCAAGGTAAAACTCGCGGCTACTCTGCCTACAGTACGAGTAATGCCCGTGCTTTAGAAGAGCAGTATGGTACGGCCTATATTTTTGGAAAGAGGGATTTTGAGCACTCCTTTGCCATTGCTCCTGAACAAGTTATGACCCATAGTCGAGAGCGCTTTGAACATAAGACTTACCTTTGGGAATCTCGTGAGATGAGTTCTTTGTACGAGAAAATGGGACTTCCTTCTCCTGTTGTTGCTGCACCTACAGTTCAGTGGGCGAGGGAGTCAGCTATTTTCAACTCCACTACGAGAAAAAAGAAGAATCTAAAGAAAATCTCGAAAAAAATGCCATTGGCCATTTTCACCGGAGAGAACGATGCGAGGGCCTATCGACCTATGAAAGATTGCTCTCATGATATGGGCTACCATATTAAGTTTTGTGACAAGATGAATGAGGCCGTAGGGGAAGGGGCTTGCTCTTTCAACGAAGTAAAAGGTGCTTTTCATGAGATCTATAAAGAAAGTGATCTCTATAGAAATGAAACGATTAACAAAATAATTGAGCACTTTCTAGGTGCTTCCCGATAAATAAGCGAGGATTCGTGCACCATATTTCCTATGGTGCATTGTTTTAGGGCATTGGGTTTTCCTTTATATATGCCCTATATTTCTTTTATATTTTTCTTACTTAACCTCTATGACATTGATTCAGCCATTTTAAAGAAATCATCTACTTAGCCGATAAGATATCACACTCTAAATAAAGGTTAACAAATGAATTCAAATGAATCGAGTTTGAACAAACCCGTTTTTTTCAGTTCAGTTGCTATCATTTTCGTGGTGACTATTCTTGGGGCGATTATGCCCGATCAAATTGGTGAGCTTTTTACTGCAATTAAAAGTTGGCTCAATAGTTCTTTAAGTTGGTTTTATATGCTCACAGTTGGAGCAGCGCTAATTTTCTGCTTCTTTCTGATGTTTAGCCGTTACGGGGATATTAAACTGGGTCCTGATCACTCCACGCCAGACTATGACTACGCTTCTTGGTTGGCGATGTTGTTTTCTGCAGGGATGGGGATTGGACTCCTCTTCTTTGGCGTGGCCGAGCCGGTTATGCACCTGGTATCTCCACCGAGTGCTGACCCTGAATCCATTCAGGCGGCAAGAGAGGCGATGAGTATCACTTTCTTTCACTGGGGACTTCATGCTTGGGGAATTTATGCTCTCTTGGCCATTTCTTTGGCCTACTTTTCTTATCGCCATAATCTTCCTCTACTTCCTCGCTCAATTGTTTATCCTATTTTTAAAGAAAAAATTTTTGGACCCATAGGACATGTGATCGATACTTTTGCGGTAGTGGGAACGATGTTTGGGGTGGCAACATCCCTCGGTTTTGGGGTCACGCAGGTAAATTCAGGTCTGGCCTATTTAACGGGGATTCCGGTGAGTATTGGGGTGCAATTTATTTTGATTGCTATCATTACCTCATTCGCTACAACTTCTGTTGTATTAGGACTTGATGGAGGGATTAAGAAAATTTCAAACCTTAATATGATCTTAGCTGTAGGACTTCTCTTGACCGTTCTTATTGTTGGGCCAACAGCTCATATCTTTAATAGCTTCACACAAAATATTGGTATCTACCTCGGTGGAATCGTGAAGAAGACCTTTAACCTTTACTCCTATGATCCCAAAGAGAAATGGATTGGGGGATGGACGTTGCTATATTGGGGTTGGTGGGTATCTTGGTCTCCTTTTGTAGGCATGTTTATCGCTCGTATTTCACGAGGCAGAACCATTAAGGAATTTTTGGTCAGTGTTCTCTTCATTCCTACCGGATTTACCTTTGCTTGGATGACTGTTTTTGGCAACACCGCTATCGACGCCATACTTCATAAAGGCGCCAGTGGCTTTGCCGCCAGTGTCGCTGAAAATGTACCAGTTTCTCTTTTCAAATTTTTCGAACTCTTACCCGGATCAACTTTTCTCTCCATTTTGGGAGTTCTTTTGGTAACTACATTCTTTGTGACCTCATCAGATTCAGGCTCTCTGGTTATCGATACTCTAACTTCGGGGGGAGCAGAGGAGCCTCCGGTATGGCAGAGAATTTTCTGGGCGGTAACCGAAGGTGTTGTGGCCGCAGTCTTACTCTACGCTGGTGGACTTGAGTCACTACAGGCCATGACCATCTCCAGTGCTTTTCCGATAATGATTATCCTAATCATTGCCTGCTACTGCCTACTGAAAGAACTGCGTGATGACTACAACCTGAAAGTCGCAGTTGAGTCTTCACGCCATGATATCTTTGTGAAAAAGCCTCACCCCAACTGGAAGGAGCGTCTTCATACTATCTTAGACCATCCTAAAAGTGACGAGATAAAGGCCTTTCTTAATAATCAGGTTATGGGAGCTTTTGAGACTTTAGAGACAGAGTTTGAAAAGAATGATCTGCGAGTTGAAATTCAACCGGAAGAGGGGAAGGTTACCTTTACCGTTTTTAAAGATGACAGTGTCGACTTTATCTATGAAGTTCGTAAAGTTGAATATATTTTACCTGAGAATATTCAAACTCAAGACCGTGAAAAACTCTTCTTGGCCGAGGTATTTCTCGCTCAAGGTGGTGCTAATTATAGCGTCTATGATTTTACTCAAGAGCAAATCATTGGTGATGTCATTGAACAATATGATAAACACCTTCAATTTCTCAGAAATACTCTGTCTCTTTCAAATTAATGAAATCTGAGCGGTAAACTCGGTTAATGTGAAGAATTTTTAGCTCCTTCCGATAAGATTGGGTAAACCAATAAAGGGAAGGAGCCCATTTATGGCCGTAATTGACCGCTTTAGAAATATAACCACCATCTTTGAAGTCTTTGAAGTTCCTCAAACGGAAGTCGCACAATTTATTCAGGGCTTTTCTGAATTTATCCAAACAGATATTAAAGTAAGAGCGGGGTTTGTTTCCTATAATCTTCACCTCTCTGAGGACGGAAGAGTTTTCAACTACGGCCAGTGGAAGTCATCAAGCGATTATCAGTCCTTTCTTGACGATGAGTCCTTAAAAGATAAACGAGATCACTATTATGCCAAGTTAGTGCAAACCGATGCTACCAAGGTGACTTTTACAACTTAATGAAGTTCTCAACCTTTCTATTCCATTCAATCCTTTTATTATTTTGTACTTCCTGTGGAAAGGAGGAAGGCCTTACACAAGAAATTAGCGTAAATACTGTTACGGCCCAAGGGGAGTCGTTGTTAAAAAGCTTCTACGGAACAATGACAAAATTCAAAACTGAAGTCTTCTATGAAGAGGGCAGTGAACCTTACACGGGAAGGACCACCTTAGGAAAAGATTATTGGGATATTTTCCAAAGGAATATGAAGCGCATCCTCCAAACGACAGAGCGCTCTATCTCCGTCAATATTCCTACCTCACTTAGCTCCATGACCTCCTTCAGTGACAAGAAGAAGTCATCATGGAGTGTTAGCGAAGCGAAGGAACTTTTTAAGGAAATGGGGGCAAGTGCTACAATAAGTGATCAAGGAGTAGTGTCTATTATTTTTGTTAGCGGATACTTTCGCGACAGTAGTGGTGAAGTAAAAAAGAATGTTCTTGGTATTCATATCACTGGAACCACCCAAATTGTTATCTTCAAAGACCTCATCAAAAATATCGAAGAAAATGAAAATCAATGGGTGGCCCTCTATTCAGAACAGTCTGTGTTGGTTCATGAAGTAGGGCACGCACTTGGAATGGTAAATAATGGACTGTCCATGGTAAGTCAGCACCAAGATGAAGATCATGGTGATCATTGCAGCAATGACCAATGTGTTATGTACTGGCTTAATGAAGGCCGTGAAGGGCTTAAAACATTTATCCAACAGTATATCACGACAGGTAATGAATTGCTCTTCGGAGATCAATGCTTACAAGATGCCGATAAGCTGATTCAAAGTTATCGATAAAGCCTTGGAAGATAGTATTCGTTAAAGAGTTCTACCATGGCCAAGAAAATAGTGCACAGAAGAGGTCCATAGAAGATTCCGGCCATTCCAAAAGTTTGCATTCCCGCTACAATATAAAATAGCAGCAGCATCGAATTAACTTTTACTCGAGTACCCATAAATCGCGGTTTAAAGAGATTTTCTACCACCACGGAGACCACCGTTGTATAGATAAAGAGTGTAATCGCTGCGGCCTTGCTACCTACGGCAAAGAGGTAGATACAGGCCGGTATGGTGACGATAGAGATTCCAACTAAAGGAATAAAGGCCAGTACTACCATAGCTGTGGTCCAAAGAAAGACAGAACTGATCCCTGCCATCCAAAGTCCTATTCCTGCAAGACCACCTTGAATAATTCCGCCGACCCCGTTGCAAATGAGGGTAACGTAGTTCATTTGAGAGAATTTTTCGAGCATCATCTGTTCTTGATCATCAGGTAAGGGACTGAGGTTAAAGAAGAAGCGCTTTAATTTATTTCCATCGAGAAAGAGGCTAAAAATCGCCACTAACATAATGAGAAATTGAAAAATAAAATTGAAAATATCAGACACGATTTGATTCAAGGTTCCAAAGAATTTTCCGGCAAAAGTTTGAACCTTAGCAATGAGACCCTCATAGAGGCCATTGAGGTCAATATTGAGATCAAAAGTGTTGGAAATATTCCTTACCATCTCGGCAAAAGCCCCGTGACCCACAAGAAAGTCCTTAACTTGAGCGACCGAAAGGTTGGAGCGCACATTGGAAAAGAGGCTCACCCCTTCTTTGCTCACCTGAAAGAGCAAGAAAACGAGGGGAATAAGAATAAGAAAGGTAACGATAAGAGTGGTAATGAGGGCATTGATCTCTGGGCGTAAGTGAAGTTTTTGGCAGACTTTGGTATGGAGGGGGTAGAAGGTTCCTGCAATAATGGCCGCAAACGCCAAGGAGTGGAACATTCCTTTAAAGAGAAAAATATTTTGTAAAATAATCAGTAAAAATAAGATAACAAAGATTCTTAGATTCACTCTATCCGATTTTTCCACTCACAGTCCTTCACTAATGGTAAAGCATTTCATGTAATGCTTTACCATTATTGCGTGAACTTTAAAAATTGTCTATTTGATCAGCGAGGGTTGGGTCATCGATAAAGGGGTTGCGATTACCTTGAATTTGGTAGATTTTCTCGTGGCGGGAAATTTCGTCCTGGTCTACAGGGTCCAGTTTATTCCACTGCCTTAGATAAACTTCTTCTGACTGATCAATGCTAATTCTGTAACGTACAGAAAAGTAGAAGAGGGCACGAGCAACATTTCCTTTGTGTGATTTTGGTGGCTCAAAAGATGAAGTGCCTGCATAGATATCGTCCCCACGTTCCGCTAGAGGGCAACCGTTGACTTGTTCTCCGTCGACATCACCAAAGTGAATATTTCCGCGAGTGCTATTGGCACGGGAGTCTACAGGAAAGAGGTGGTGCAGGTCACCTTTTTGAGTGGATTTGCTCTCACGTCCATTGAAGTGGCTTTGTGGCCAAGTGTGCTCACAGTTAAGTTCTGTATGGTCGGGAATCTTATTTGGCCCAACTCCAATACTTTCACCGAAAGTCTTCTCACAGTAGGTGTCTTCAATGAAGTAGCGCCCTTGCTTTTGCTGAAGATAGAGCTGACCGAAGAGGTAAGTTCTGGCCTGCTTATAGCTTAGGGATTTGTTGTTAGAGATGGCCTTGTAGAGGTTATCTACCAGTTCTTTATTTTGAGATTTTTGAATATCGGGAAGATTGTCTTGATAGTAGGGAAATTCTTCAAGACCAGCTTGGGTTTGTAAGCAGCTGAGGAGAAGTGTTAGAGACCAAACAATTCTCTTTGTATTCATAAGATTCATTAATTTCATGGCCCGATCCTTGGACTAGTTTTGTTACCGCAAGAATAGGCTATCGTTTGAGTCACATTATTAAAAGACTTATGTCCTAAAAGTAATTTCAAGATTGTGTTAGCATTTTAGGATTGGGTGAAGCGTTAGAAAAAGGGGGATGGCCTAGAGGCCCATTTAAAAAGGGATTTGAAAGATGCCCCATGCATTTTCAAACCCCATCGTCATAATTTCAACAATTGAACTAAGTTTTCTAGATAGAAAATGTTAGTTTTTTGGTCTTAAAATATGGATATCACAGGGAGAATACTTCACAAGGAACTCCGCAAAGGAGCTGGTAAAGAGTCCTTCGATTCCATGCTTTCCGCGAGTGGCGACAACCACCAGATCCGCATTCATTTCTTTGAGGTACTCTTTCATTTTTTGTTTTGGTGATTGAGTAAAGTAGACCTCTTTAATGAACTCTGTATCGGGATGAAATTTCTTAAGCTCGTTTTCAACATTCTGAAGGATGCCTTTGGCCGCTTCAGTGAGCTCAGGGTACTTATCTTCGGTAGGATAAATATAAGGGCTAAACTCATTGGTATATACTTGAATCTCAAAGCAGTGGACCAAGTGGATTCGAGCATCATCTAAGAGAGTCGAGTTTTTAAGGGACTTCAGAAGATCTAAACTTTCATCAGTAAGTGAGGCGCAAAGAACGATTTCTTTCATGACAAAATCCTTGTTAGTCATTTTTACCTCTAAAATATACCGAAGTTCCGGTTCAAAGAGAATGATCTAACTCAGGAAATAAGAATTTATTTAGTTATAAGTACTGGTCATGACGGGGTTGGCCAAATTAGAGCTCTCTAATATTTGGGGATAAATTTTCTAAGCTTTCTTTGCAGGCTTTGCCTCTTTATTCCAAGAGCTTCTGCAGCGTGACTAATATTGCCTTTTTTCATCTGTAAAATATAGTCAATATACTCCCTCTCTTTGCGATAGAGGTCGGGGAGCTCTAAACCTTGAGCTTCAATCTTTGAAGAATTATTTGGGCCTATATTCAAGGCCGCTAGAATTTCCTCGGTAGAACAAGGTTTCATTATATAGTTATCACTTCCACGCTTCATTGCCTCTACCGTTGTGGCGATAGTACCAAAAGCGGTGAGCATTGTGATATGACAAGGCGGGTAGCGATTGCGAATGAGTGCAATAATACTAAGTCCTGAGTCCGTGCCTAGTCTTAAGTCGACAATAGCGTAGTCGAGATGATCATTTTCTATAATGACTTCTTGAACTTGCTGTAGATTTGAGCAGGTTATGACATCTAGTCCTAGCTCGCGCAGTTCAAAGGCCATCGTTTCCAGAAAATCTTGGTCATCATCAATGAGTAAGAGATTGCCTTTAAGCATATTGCTCTCCTTCCTTAGAATTTAGGGCCAAGGGAAAATGCAATTGAATCCAAGTCCCAACTTTAGGAGAGGCCTTGGGCATCACCTTGAACTGGCCTCCAATATAATCGATGGTATTAATAATATGGTAGAGACCAAGACCTGAGCCTCTTTGTTTGCTACTGACAAAGGGTTGACCCAGATGCTTCAGGACTTCTTCACCCATGCCTTCTCCATTGTCTATAATATCTAAGATGAGAAGCTGCTGTCCCCAGGTCACTCTTATTTTGATTTTATCGGCACCTGCTTCGCAGGAGTTTTCAAAGAGTTCAAGCATGCAGCGAGTATAGAGGACTTCGGATATTTCAATGTTGGGGTCATAATCTAGGGTTTTGCTTCTTCCTTCCCATTCGAAGCTGAGCTTATTATCAAAAACTCGTATCATTTCTTTCAGGCCGGCAATGGGAGCACAGTGCTCTAGGCCTTCTCTTCCACTATTTTCGTGGGCCTGAGCATTGAGCTTCTTGATGGCATGTGAACACTTTTGCGTATTACGCAATAAAACTTCAAAATCTTTTTCGCAGGCTTTTGATAGCTCGCAAGAGCTTTGGGTTTTCTTCTTCAATTGATTCAGTCGCATTTCAAGAGTGTGTAGAGGAGTTCCTAGTTCATGGCATATTCCTGCGGTAAGAAGTCCAAGAGAGCGGTAGCGGTCGGCGCGATACTGTAGCTTTATAGAGTTTTGAACATAGTGATTTAAAGTTTTGATTTCATCGACCAGCCAAGAGGAGAATATCCAAAAAACCAGCCCTCCTATGAGTATAGGGATGAAGGGAAAATTGAGATCTGGAAAGACCTCTAGGGAGAGAGGGCGAAAGTGAAAAGGGGAGAAAGGAAGTATCGTCAACGCACTCAAAGTAAGGAGGGAGAAAACTAAGGCCACTGACTTTTTTAAATAGAAAGGTGCAATGAAAATGTGGAGCAGCAATACAAGGTAGAGAGGGTTTTCTCTACCGCCATTGATAAAGAGGAGAAAGAAGACCACTAAGAGGTCTAGGCCCAAGGGGATGATATTGTGCTTGGGACTTTTTTGGAGCTGTGAAAAAAAATGGTTGAAAACAAAACTTGGAATTAGGGTAAGCAGACTTAAGGAAAATTGGCGGTATTCTGTTTGTCCTAGGTAATAGGCCATGGCCACCATGAAGAACTCAAGCATAAGGATAGGTCCTCGTAATTGAGTTAGCGTCTCGGGGTTATTGAGGGTAAATGAGTATTCTTGATTCTTAGGTCTCATAGTTTTGTACGGCGTTATCAAAAGCATCTTTTATCCCATTAACCCTGATTTGATAATGATTTCGCTCAAAATAATGGAGCGTGTTACAATGATCTTTATTCCCTGTACGAAAAGAATGATTTGGGCTATTCTAAGCTCTCAAAATCAAAGTCAATCCTTCACATGGGCTTCGCCCGTTGAAGTTAAATAGGGTTTATGAGGAGCCTATTGTGAAAAAAAATGTCCAGCACAAAGTTTTAAACCACGTTGAGCAAATTCCTTCTACGACTCAAGCTTCTTTTCCATCTATTGCATTAGAAGTTGTTGAAATTTCAGTAATGCTTATTGCGATTTATACCATCTTCTTTAAGTACAGAAAGTCATTCCCAAAAGAGAAGAGGCACTTAGCACCTGAGGATTAGAAAGGTTTTCCTCCTCTTTCAAGCTTCTCTTTTAGAAACGACACACTTTAAAATCGATATTCAGTGGCCAGCCACAACGATCTCCCTGGATCGTTGACTCGTACTTGGGTGCTGGTAAGGGCATCTGCTCGGTTAATATGTCGAGCATAGGCCTTGTCCAATAGATTCCTTACTCCGGCCCTAACTTTCCAATTCATTAAACTCTTCAAGGGTAATCCCTCAATGCTAAGGTTCACTGTCGCCCAGGCCTTAGATGCCCCGGCATCCACCCCTGCTCCAAGAGTGCTATCACTATCAATACGAGTTTGTTTGAGTTGAGAGACAAACTCCATAAGAGAAGTGAAGCGTTCACCCCAACGATACTGAGTGAATGCATTTAGAAGAACTGGAGGAATCTCATAGAGTGCGCGATGGTCAGTTGTATTTTCACCATAAGTGTAAGTTAACGATCCCCCCACTGTGAGTGCGGAATTAAATTCATGTCTGGCACTGAGGGTCGCTCCTAGGAGAAGGGCATCAACATTTCTGTAGATCAAGCGTTGGTCTGAAACACCAATTCCTTCTTGGCCACGAGCTCGATCCTTAGTAATAAAATCGGCGACGCGATTGTAGTAGGAATTGAATTTAATTTCTGAAGTGGGACCATTCCAAATTATGGAGTAATCCATTTGATGGTGGCGTTCAGGAGCAAGCCCTGGATTACCCAATTGCCTCATGGACCCATTCATATGAGGACGATAAATATAGCGTTCATAGGGATCAGCAGTTCTCACCGTGCGAGAAAGGGAGAGGGCGTGCTGAAGGTATTTATTGATTCTTTGATTCATTCGCACAAGTCCACTTAAGTTATCCTCTGATTGAGAAGCTTCACTATCTCCTTGGTAGTTATATACATTTTCATATTCGGAGAGTGCAGTATTGAACATCATAGATGGTTTGAAATTGAGCTCTTGCGAATAGGCACTAACATGATCGTAGCGCGCTCCAAGCTTAAGTAGGGTTTTGGCAAAGGCCTCCCACTCATGCTCCCCAAAGAGTCCCCATTGATTGACAAAGGAAGGCTGACGGGTGGGCTTGAAGCTACCATTGGAAATAGTTCGATAAGGAGTTTGCTCCAAGTTTTGTAAGTCTATCCCAAAACGACCATTGAAGTTTTCGCTACTGTATAGGGCCTCCAGCTTCGCTCCCTGAGTAATGGAGTCCACTTGAATTTCCATATACATGGCAGAGCTAGGATCATTGGCCATAAGGTGATCAACACTGGTTTGATAGGCCACGGCCTTGAGCGATTTTATAAATGAGCTATTACTAAATTGATGCTGGGCCCGCAGTTGCAGAGATTGGGCTTCGCTGCGCGGAGAGTTCATGATGCGGCCTTGGTAGAGCACATCTTTGGCCAAGTCATAGTCGTAGCTAAGATCCATTTGAGTTTTTTTACTGGGGTTCCAATAGAATTTTACTCCCGCATTTTGCTGATTGAATGAACTGAGTACTGAATCGCCACTTCCATCTTGGTAATTCTTAGCATCTTTGTAGGAATACTTACCTTTGATCGCCAATGTTTCTGTTCCACTGGTCATTTGGGTGTAATGGTTTTGAGTATTGGAATTACTCTCAAAGCCTGAGCCCACCAGCATAGAGAAGGGACCTCGGGAGAAGTCGGGGCCTTTTTCCACAAAGCGGATACTCCCGCCAGGGCCACCTCGACCTTCTGCGAGAGTGACGACACCTGTTTCAATTTCCACGATATCGTAGAATTCTGGAGCTATATAAGAGGTCACAGGGTCCATGCGATTGGGACAGCCACCATGGAGATACTTATCTTCAATAAGGATATTGAGGCCTTGATCTTTAAGTCCACGCATGATGACTTCGTTGCCATGGCCACCTTTTCGACCGATGGTCACACCAGGAATGCGATCAAGCATTAGTGCAGAATCGGCATCCGTTATGCGAGTAATAGAAGAAGTTTCGATAGATTCTGGAGAGACAAGAATTTCTTTTTTTCCTGTGACAATGATATCCCCATTCATGGCAGCAGAGGTGGTGATAGTGAGGGAGAGTAAAACGGTAGATTTTATTAGATTCATTAAGAAACTCACTTTCTAAGTAGAGGGTAATAATGAATCAATTTGCTGTGGATGGGCCGGATGGTCAATGCAACTGATTGTTGCATCTCTTTGTTTCACTTTGTATCACTTTGCATTTCTTTATAATTCTTTTTGCTTAGAAACTCATCCCAATTTGAATAGCACCTCCATTCTTAGCGGGGATGAGGCCTATCTGGTAGGGAAGTTCTTCATCGTAGAGGTATTTGAGGCTCCACCCATAGGCGGCACCAATTCCCATTCCCACGATAACATCATGGAGATAGTGCCAGTCATCGTTAATACGGCTGACACTGATAAAGGTTGCCGCACCATAGGCCAAAGAACCGTAGAACCAGCCATGTCGAGAAGCGACTACGGAAGCAAAGGCAAAGGACATGGAAGAGTGGCCAGAGGGAAAGCTCGCTGTATCCTCTGGGTAGCCAGGCCTTCTTTCATTGATAAAGGATTTCAATGTAATAGTAGAGAGCACTGTATAAAGGGAAGCCTTAAACATATGTTCACTGGCCCTCAAACTCTCTTGATCGTTGTGACTATGGCCATAGTAGAACTGACCGACGGTATAGATACCATTGAGAAAACCCCAGCCGAGAACCTCCCCAATAGGGCCCAGTTCACCAAAGGGGCGTGCACTTTTGAAGGATTCGCGCTTATTATAGGTTCTCCTTCCCTTGTTTATATAAACCATTCCCGCTGCAATTAAACTTCCTCCAAGGATATACTTGGCCTTTGTTGTAACGGGAGCAGCGAATTCACTTAGTAACCGTGAGGGAAATGAGGTCTCTTCTCTCTCTCCACTTGGAGTTTGTCCCTTCGTTTCTTCTTCCTGTGCTGTGGCACAAAGGGAAAATAGAGATAGAACGAGGAGGAGAGCTCTCAATTTTTTCATGGCCTAAATAATCCTTTAAAAAAGGAAGAGGAATCCCACTGGTAGAGAAGACCCACGAAGTTGATTTTATCTTCCACTTCATAATCGATTTGTTGGTTGCGGTCTTCATTTGTCGCATTATAAATACGAGAACTTCTGATATGCTGAAGTTGAACCACCCAATTTCTATTAAGCTTATAATTTACACCAAACCTACCCCCAATAACAAAACCCTTGTCGGCCGTCTTTGTCAGCTCTGGGGTAATGACATCGTAGTCTGAGCTTAAGGCAAAGAGTCCATCGGCCTGAAGGGTCCATTTGTCGTTAATACGATAGAGATAGCCCAGTTCCAATCCGACTTCGGTATAGGGCTCTATAACAGACTTTCTGCTATCTCCAGGTTGGAAGTAATTCTTCTTACCAAAGTAGTGAGAGAAGAGCCTGCCGTACATAGTGTCTTCGTCATATTGATGGGAAAAGCGATATTCGAGAAAAATATCATGACCCCCTCTAAAAATCTTTTTTGGTTGTTCTTCGATATCGAAAGGATTCATTTTAAAGAAGACCTGCTGATTCCATGAGTCTTTCTTGGAGCGAAATTCATAGGCCAAAATAATATCGGGATCGAGAAGTCCAGACGAACTTGAATAGTAGTCAGGTTCTCCATAGCGATCACTCAACGGGCCAAACTTAAGGTGATATTCACGATCGAAGTCGTAGCGAATATCTAGACCAATCATTAATCGATTCCAAGGGACGAAGTTGATATTGAGTTGGCACTCATTTGATTTGTAAATTTGAGTATCGACAATGGCCGAAGTCGCTTCGTATTCGATTTCTTTAGTGCCATGTACACAGCCCATTTTTATAAACCCACCAAATTCAGGGGGAATATAATTGGGGTTATCTATTTGAAGCTCAAACCCTTGGATTCTTGGCGAACTAAGGAATATGAAAAGAGTGAGAAGTTGGCCAAGGGCAAATTTCTTTGGTTTATGCATGAATACCATTATCAATAAAAAAAAAAATCAGTCACCAAGAATTTTAAATGAAATCTCTCTTTGGGACAAACTTGCAATGGCATGAAAGGGTAATAGTCAGGTTTTATCTATTATAGAGAGCTAAGGATCAACTCAATTAACGCCGCTTTCTTCTGTTCATAGGTCTTTGGCTGAGCTGAGAACTCAATTTTACTGGCCTCAAAGCGCTTGGCCGCAGATTCATCTTTAATGAAGTGATCTTTTAGGTTGAGGTAATCCTCAACTCGTGCGTCACTCTTGTCGTGAATAAAGACACGGCTAAGAATGAGCTTCCCATCCTTGCTGATACGTTCAAATACAAGTTTCTTCTCATCACTTAGAGCTTTATTGAATTTTAGGCCAACTCGCATAAACTCGTCTTCAAAATGCATAATGCCATCAAGAGTATGGGTCACACAGAGGATATCTAAGGTCGGGCGCGCTGAAATACTAGAGATAGCAGTAGAGCCGACGTGGTAGACGTTGATACAGTTGGAGCGCAAAATCTTTTCAAGCGCCGAACACTCCTTAAGGTAGTATTGCTTATACATGGGAGCATAGGGGAGAAATTCGATTTTTGCTTTGGTCACGACTGGCCTCTTCTTCAATTATATTTTGTAGGCTTGATTCTTAGCACACTCATGTAGTATTGAGTAGAAATGATTCGATATTTAAAACATCAAGGAATTTATTTACTCTTTTTATTGGGAACTTTTGTGTTCCCATTGTGGATGTTTCTCCAGTTTTCACCTTATAAAGCCCCTAAAATATCCTATGTGCTATTGGGTGCGCTCTTTGTCTCGCAATATGGCTTTTATCGGGAAAAAGATTTTCGTTCCAAAATCAAGGCCCAAGTTACAGAAATCCTCAAGAAAGAGCAGGGGAGAATCCCTGGGAGTGCGGAGATTATCAAGCGCTCAGATCTGGTGATTCAATTTCGTGGGGTGAGCATTGTTGCTAGTGCAGTGGCCATCCTTTCGCTCATGTTTCTTTTCAATGATTTCTAAAGCGCTTTAGATAGAAGGCTAAGTAGGCTATCTTATTGATATTAGGTCGAGGCTTACTATCCAACTTCTATACAGTACACGAAGAAAATACAGCCCCTGAGGTTGCGCGCACCGTCTTTCGCTACACTCTTGCTATGAAGCAAATTCGACTTTTTATACTTTTATCCTTTTTGATGACCTCGGCCGCTTGGGCGAGCAACTTTCCTCTTACCAATGCCATTGGCGTGGCCATCACACCCAAAGGACAAGAGTATTTTAAAACTCAGTTGCCTGAATTGATCAAGGCCAATAGTTTTGAAATTGGAGATATCTACTTTCCAGGAACTGAAGTCGTTGGGGATGAACTCGCCACGGAAGACTTAGTGGATGATCCCGAATTAAAAGAAATCATTTTTAAGGCCAAAGAAGTACTCAATCGCTTCTTTGAAGGACTTGAACTTGACCGCCATCAATTAAGCTTAAATGTTGAAGATATTTATTTTCAGGCCAACTGGGAAGAGATGGCCTTGCATATTTTGGCCCCTAGTGAATCAGAGCTCAAGAAAAATTACCAGGCCATTTTTGTGCTCACTATGCGCTCATCTAATATTAATGTTGAAGTGACTAAAATTCGTGGAAAGGACCTTAAGAATGATTGGCTTGGGGAGTTGGGAATTGATAACTTTAACCTCTTTACCGAAGTGGATTCTGCACCTTTAGAAATCCAATTGGCCTTGGGTTTTAACCAAGTATCACGCGGAAACTTTAAAATAGAAGTCCTTACCCCCAAGAGTAACTTAGATGAGCTTCTTCTTGGCTATAGCTTTGATTCTCCGCTCGTTCTTCCTCAAGTGGAAGTGAAGATTAATGAGAAGAAGCTTCGCTTGCGCAATGAAGAGATTGAAAATCTTTTAAAAGAAGAACAAGATAATATTTTAGGCAAAGTTAAAAGCGTGCTTCAAGAAAAAATAGAAACCGAAATTCCTGTGCAAGCATCGGCCATGATCAATGAGGCCCTAGAGTCTGGACTCAAAGAAGTGAATCAAATGAATCCTCCGGGAGCTCCCCATGAACAAGTTTCTAAATTTGTCTGGGCCCTGTCTTTAGGTGAAGTGAAGTACAATAATGGATATCTATTACTCGATTTAGATGCACGTTTTGATGACCCGACTTCTACGAAGGCCACACCTCTTGATCGACGTTATACCGCCGTTTCGAGTTCAAACCTTATGAAAGGAACTTTCCCCGCCTCTGACTTTGTCTTTAGTTTGAATGAAGGGGTTCTCAATAGAGTCATTCAGCTCAGCTCTCTTCGAGGGTATTTTGATGAAATTTCGATGGAATCTGGAGAGTCAATTAAACTGGCCCAAATGCCCTTTCTTTCTCTTAAAGAGGGGCGCTCAGGAAAAATGGCTTTGGAGATTGAATATGAGGTGACTGGATTTTCTGCAGTATTTGTAAAAAATCCTATTCACATAGAGTTTGATCTTAATCTGGACTTTCCTGTGGATAATGATGGCAAGGTTTCTATGCAAGTGGC
>JBFHGF010000008.1:0-19736 GCA_041583335.1 Bacteriovoracaceae bacterium | reverse complement strand
GCATCAGCATCGAGAACTTCCGCCCATTTGTACGAGTAGTAACCAGCAGAGTACCCTCCTCTAAAAATATGGCTAAAGCTTACGGACATATTACTTCCCTCTACAGGAGTAAGGAGTTCACAAGGGGCCATCGCCTCTTGCTCGAAAGCTCCAACATGTTCAACTTCAGTAGGATCACCAGCATGCCACGCCATATCAAGGATACCAAAAGAGAGCTGACGAAGAGTTGCACGTCCTTCATGAAAATTCGACGTTTCTTTAATTTTATCAATCAATTTCTGAGGAATAACTTCACCTGTCTCGTAATGCTTAGCAAAGAGATCAAGGCACTCTTTTTCATAGGCCCAGTTTTCCATTACTTGTGAAGGTAGCTCAACGAAGTCCCAATAAACATTTGTTCCCCCAAGAGATTCATATGTACATTTAGAAAGCATCCCATGTAGAGCATGACCAAATTCATGAAATAGAGTTGTTACTTCACCAAAGGTAAGCAGTGATGGCTTTGTTCCCGTTGGTTTAGTAAAATTACAAACGATAGATACATGAGGACGAATATCAGTATTTCCAACTTTGTGTTGGTCACGATATGAGGTCATCCATGCCCCAGCTCTCTTTCCGGCACGTGGAAAAAAGTCAGCATAGAAAACGGCAACGTGACGACCTTTATCATCAAGAACCTCATAGGCCGTAACATCTTTATGATAAGTTGGAATATCTCTTCTTTCTTTAAAGGTAAGATTGTAGAGCTTGTTGGCCACTTCAAATACACCAGCAACAACATTTTCTAATTTAAAATAAGGCTTAAGCTCTTCAGAATCAAAATCATACTTGGCCTTCTTAATCTTATCTGACCAGTATCCTTGATCCCATGGCTTGAAGTCTGCAATAGCAGGTCCACCATTTTCAGCGGCAAATTCCTTAAGTTCAGTTGTTTCGGCTTCTGCTTGAGGGCGGGCCTTATCCAGAAGGTTGTTTAAAAATTCTTTAACCTTTTCAGGTTTCTCTGCCATACGCTCTTCAAGAACAAAGTCAGCATGAGTAGCATAGCCTAAAAGATTGGCGCGCTCTTTTCTTAGGGAAGCGATCTTCTTTACGATTTCTTGATTATCCCTTTCGTTTCCTTTGAAAGCTTTAGAAGTAAAGGCCCTGTAGAGTTTTTCTCTTAGGTCTCTATTGTCGGCATAAGTCATAAAAGGAACATAGCTAGGGTAATCAAGGTTAACGGCCCACTTTCCTTCGTGGTCTTTTTCCTTTGCAAGTTCAGCAGCAGCCTCAATCGCTGATTCAGGCAGTCCCGCAAGGTCTGATTCATTTTCAAGGATCATGAGGAAGTCATTGGTCTCGGCAAGAACATTATCTCCAAAGGTAAGCCCAAGATTGGAGAGCTCTTGATCAATAGAGCGAAGCTTATCTTTGTCGGCATCATTAAGAAGAGCGCCATTGCGGGCAAATCCACTAAATTGCTTTTCAAGAAGCCTCATCTCTTCAATGTTTAGATTTAGAGAGTCTTTTTGCTCATGAACTTCTTTAATTTTTGCAAAGAGTTCACCATCAAGTTGAATGTCGTTAGAATAACTTGTAATCAATGGTGAAAATTCCTTAGCGATATTTTGGATATCATCATTGGACTCAGCTGAGTGAAGGTTAAAGAAAACCGAAGCGACTGTACCAACCAATGCACCAGCTCCATCAAGGGCTTCGCATACATTATTAAATGTTGCCTTTTCAGGATTTGATTTAATGGCCTCAATATCGGCCTTACCACGAGTAATCGCTTCCTGAAGCGCAGGAAGAAAGTGCTCTGGTTTAATTTGATCAAAAGGAACCGTTTCAAATGGTGTTTCAAATTTGTGGAGTAATGGATTCATATATTTTCTCCTTTAGAATCATGGTGGGCCTTATATTTTTGAAAAAGCGGGATCAAAATTGTGATCCACAGCCCAAGGCTAAAAAACATCAAATAATTAATAAGGGAAACCGGCAAAAGAATCAAGATAACCGAAATAAACCCCTTAGACAGGCGATACACTATCATATCCACAATGTACTTGGCCCCATACTTTTGTAGATCAGAAAGTGTAAAGTACAGTAGTTCTTTTGCAGAAGAGAAGATCGAATAATCCATTCCTTTGTAGGCCACGAAAGAGGCCACGGCCGGAGTAATTCCTGCCACTCCAACACCTGTCGTCATCGTAGTCATGAGAGCGAAAGCGCCATAAATAATTGGAATGCTTAGATGGGTCAGTCGATGGGGGACAAACTTCAAAACGATAGGGATGAGAAAAACCTGTATGACTAAGGACACTACATTAATCCAGCCATAAATTTGACCCAAGAAGCTCGCCTGAAGTTGCTTATCCGCAGCTCCCGCAAAGCGCTGTTCTAAATATAAATTGAACTGATAATTTCCTATATTGATCACAAACTGGCTCAGCGCAACAACCATGGCAATATAGAAGACATACTTTCCTGCTCCTTTAACTGAACTGATGGGCGAGGCCTTCTTTGAGGCTTGCTTAAAGTGAGTCGCCTCACCTACCGTTGGGTAGTTAAAGATAAAGACGGCCAAAGAAATGATAAACATCCCAAGAATGAGCACGGCCTCTATACTCCATACCTTAGAAACGTATCCAGTAAGAAAAGCACCACAAATACCACCAAGACTACCAATTGCTCCTATCGGCCCGTACGCCAGCTCTGCTGTCTTTTCTGGAACAGAGGCGTTGAGCTGGCCAATCGTCGCATGAACAAGAATGACAATATAGACTTCCTTCAGGATATAAAGTGGAAATGTCCAAAAATCGGTTGTGTATTTGAGAAGAAAATAAAAACTTCCAAAGAGAAAGAGCGTCGTAAGAGAGGTTAAAGAAAAAATAAAATGAATCGTCTTTGTTTTTTGTAACTGATTAATAATCGTCACAATAAAAGAGAGAACGACAACTGAAAATACCCAAGCATAAGGAGAACCTTTGGCTCCATAAGAACTGAGCAATAAGCTCGTCGTCGTCGCACGAAATAAGGGATAGGAAAAGAGCAAACAAAAGAGGACTATTCCTGTCTGTAACAGTCGGTTACGCTGCTCTATGGGAAGATCCATAAATTGGTTGTGGATCGCTTTTATTTTTTCAAAAAAGAACACATTTTCTCCTTAACAATATTCCTTAAGTATAAGAAAACAGGCGCTCTTATATAGTGGTCTTATTTTTCCTCATGATCAAAAAAATAAAATTCATATATAATGATATCTAGCTCTGATTCAATCTCAGATAACATCTAAATAAATACACAAAAGCGAAAGGAAACTATTGTGAAAAATGAATCTCTAACTCTCGTTATTCCCGTATACAACGAACAAGATTCTATCGAAACGGTACTTACCGGATGGCACCATAGTTTAAAACGCTGGAATATAGAACATGAGATGGTTGTCGTTAATGACGGCAGTACAGACCACACCAGCGAAATCCTTGAAGGACTTTCCCATAAGTGGAGCTTTCTCCATGTTTATCATCAAGAAAATGCAGGTCATGGAGCCGCTATAAAGTATGGCTACTCAATCGCCTGTAGTATGAATAATGACTACATTTTTCAAACAGATAGTGACCATCAGTTTACTCCTGCAGATTTTGAAAACCTTTGGAGTGATCGTCACGAATATCAGGCCCTCTTTGGAATTAGAGAAAATCGTCAGGACCCTCCTCTGCGCAAAATTATCACAGGGCTTCTCCAAAAGATTATCTTTGATATTTACAATGTTGATATTCCCGATGCCAATGTTCCCTATAGGCTATTCCAAAAGAGCTATCTCAAAAATCTTGTGGCCGTACTTCCCACAGGTGCCTTTGCTCCCAATATCTTCCTATCTATCCTCTCTTTCAAATCCAAAGAGATTAAGACCAAGAGCTTACCGGTAAAGCACTTTGATCGCCCTCATGGAGGGGCTAAGTTAATACGCTGGGGATTGCTCAAAGGCTGTGTGAAGAGCTTCTTTGAAGTCTTCACCTTCTCTTATAGCTTAAGAGAAAAAATAGAGTTTGTTGAAGAGAAGGTCGCCCAAGATCGCTACCTACTTGAGGAAAAGTCCACTCAGCAAGAACGTCATTTAAAAGTCGCTTAGAAGCTAAGTCATGACCGATCTCCCCCTAGAAAAACGATCCATTCCATGGAGAGATCCCTTTATCCTAATCTACATTTTTATTTTTATTGTAGGCTGCACTTTACGCCTCTATCACCTTGAAGTGCGTCCCCTGCATCATGATGAATCCCTTCATGGCGTCTATTCACTCTACTACCTCTTTAAGCCAACACTTAATTACTATAAATATAATCCCCTCTTGCATGGTCCCTTTCTCTACCATACTCTCCCTTGGTTCTTCTGGGCGCTAGATATTAGCAAGTGGACTCTAAGGCTTCCTGCTGCTCTGATTGGATCTCTACTTATCTTTACCCCATTACTTTTTAATCGTTACTTAAAGAAAACAACGCTCCTCCTCTTTGCAAGCTTCATTGCTCTAGGTCCAACATTCATTTATTGGTCACGTTTTATGCGGCATGATTCTTTTGTTTTCTTGTCCTTCTTTCTTTTTTTTCTCGCCTTTAAATTCAAAGGTACAAGCAAGGCCCTTTTAATTGCTCTTAGTTTTGGAGTTCAATATTCAACCAAAGAGAACTTCTTCTTACACTTGATCTTACTTACTGTTCTCATGGCCTTTGAGGTGTCCTTATTCAAAATCTGTAAACGAAGAGATAACACTCTTCTGGGTAACCTCTTAAAATTTATCAAAGAACATCCTCTCTCTACTCTAATGGCCATTATTCTTTTTTGTCTAATTGGTTCATTCTACTATAGTGCGGGCTTTATTTACCCTGAAGGAATTCTCGATGGCCTCTATCGCAAAAGCCTGGTTTACTGGGTAGGACAACATCATACAGAGAGAATTCCCGGCCCTTTTATCTTCACCTTCTTAGTCAATTGCCTCTATGAAAGTTGGTGGGTACCTTTTATCGCTATTCATCTTTTCTTTTTTTACCGAAAACAGAACAAAGTCTTTTTTATCCTCTTTCTTCTATGTTTAATTCCGGGACTTCTTTTTACTTATTCTGATTTTAAAATAATAGACTACAACTTCCTCTATCAAATTCTAAAGATTAAGATTAACCAAGACCTCTTTTTATTCTTTCCCCTCCTTTATCATTCGATAGTGGGAACGACCCTCTACCTTCTTGAAAAGAAAAGAGTTCAAGCTTATAGCTTCTTTATTTTTACTTCCATGCTTTTTACCTATTCCTTTGTAGGAGAGAAAGTACCTTGGCTTGCACTCTACCCTCTTTTCTCAGGGATCATTTTCTTTGCACTAGATTTTGACCGCAGCCTCAATCCTAAGCTCATTCTACTCTTTATCCTCTTCCTTCCGAAACTCATTTACAACTCCATATGGGTCAATTATCAGCACCCCAATAATGCCCACAACCTCTTAAGTCAGGTTCACACCACTCAGGAGTTTGAAGATACACTAACTGGCATTCGAGAAGAAATGGATAGTTTTGAAAATGGACATGGACCACTCTTTCTTGCTAAGGATGGACACACTTGGCCTACATCCTGGTACTTCTTTAATCGAAATGAGTATAAGTATAATTACTCAAAAAAAAGCTTACCTCATTACAAGTATATTCTGACGACAACAGATGATCGAGAAGCCGCAAAGCAACTTAAAGAGAGTCACAGCTTTAGAGATATCTCCTATCGCAGCTGGTATCTTCCACGTTATGAAGAGATTAGAGTTATAGACTTCTTGAAGTATTGGTGGAATTTTTCTACTGAAAATCAATTGGGAGAGGCTAGACTACGCCTCTACCTTAGACCCTAGAGTTATTGTTTTATTCTTAAAAAATACTGATAAGACTTTTGACCTTTTGTCTTTTTAACTTGTACGCCCCTATTCAGGGATAAGCTTTGCGAGCGATTATTAAGATCCTCAACAATAGAGGCCAGATCGAGGGTTTGTCCTTTATCAAGAGTTACTGATGTAGAAACAGAAGACCTTTCCCCCCATAACGATATATCGAGAAATACTCGAGAAGTATTTCGACTCTTGCAAGTTACATTAATATAGTCATCATCCACTCTTAAACGCCCAGGACTTCCCACTCCCAAAAGAAGGTTTGACCTCTGCGAACCAGAGTGTTTAAAGTTACGCTCATAGGCCTTAGTCTTCATAGAGACATCGACTCCCGTAGTGGTTTTGTCCATCTTTGAGATTTTCTCCACTTCGAGACGACAATGCTCTTGAACTTGAGGGATAGTACTCGCTGGATAACCCAAAGAATTACTCGAACTTAGAATTTTGAACTTGCGCCCAATCCACTTACGATAAAGCTCTTCTTTAAGATCATTTTTGACCACAACATTGAGGCAATGAGCGGAGTTATTTTCAACAACTTCATCCTGAGGAGACAAAACGGTATTTAAATAATGGTGAACATTAGATAATGAAGTTGTCTGCTCGAAACAATAATCGACGACTGTAGCAAAAGTAGTGAATTGGATAAGAATAAAGAGTATGAGGGAAGCCTTTTTCATTACACCTCCCTATTGATATTGAGTGATGAAAAAGATTACTTATCAGCTTCTGGTAAGTGAGTATCCCCTTCTTGGGACTCAAAGAAGTCATCAGCAGTATTATAAGCACACAAGTCTAGAGCTGTGTGGAACTTAAACTGCTCAGGAACACTCCCGCCTTCTTTTTCCATTCTCTCACAAGTACAGGCAAGATCCTTCATAAATTTAAAGAATTTTCTTCCTGTCTCTGGGCTCATAAGATGCTCCATTTGGCAGGCATCTACTTCGGCCGTTTCCTCATCCACTCCAACAAAGTCTCTTAAGAAGTAGAAAAGTAGGGTTCTTGAAGAAAGTATTCTATGGACTTCATCGTGACCAGTATCTGTTAGCAGAAGAAACTTAGAGTCCTCTTCTTCCATTACGAGATCACGTTTTTTTAAATTGTTAACAGCAGTAGAAACCGAGCCCTTGGTCAGATTCAGATCCTTAGCGATATCTGTAACTCGGGCATAGCCCTTCTTCTCTTTTAACTTATGAATCGTTAATAGATAGTGAACCATTGAGTGCGATAACTCAGCCTCGGGAATATGACTTGTCTCAGATTTTTTAACCATGGAATCTTTATAACGGTAAGAGAAGCGCAAGGTCAATCGACAATTTTTTGTTGCTTTTAGCTTTTTGTTAGAAATTGACGAATTCAAACATAAACACCTGATATTACTAAAGTAAAAGACACTGTAATGAGGCAAGAATACCCTATCCTAAGGAAATCTTTTGCATAGTGGTAAAATAGAGGCAAGTGTTGGCCCATTTTCCAAATATGCGGAAAAGTTAATAAATATCAGAGGATTGTGTGAAAAAGGCCTTTTTTATTTTTCTATTTCTTTTTACTCTCCCCAGCTTCACTCAAGTTGTAGGAACTTCTGCCCCCGATGCAGAACTTGAATCTGAAGACTATGATCTCACTGATCAACAGCGTTGGGAGTCTCAAACCTATGTTCACCAGGGTCTTGTGAATAGAACGATGGATGAAAAATGTGAAGAGCTCGATGATCCAGACGCTTGTCAGGGCCGAGGAAAAACAAAGTTCATGGGAGTTGACTCTCAAGTCATTCAAATGGTTTCTAAAGTCTACTCACTCTTTAGTGGGGTTATGGGAATGCAAGGTGGAGGTTTTACAGCAAAAGCAAAAGACACCACCACTAGCAAAATTGACCAAAAAGCACCGGAAACAAAAGTGGAACAACCAGATAAGCCAGCAGACGCCGATAAACCAACTGAGGAGGGCGAAGAGAAGAAGGACTATTGTGGTCTCATTCCAGCAGCAGGTGAAGTCGTTGGGATGACCATGCAAACCCTCGGGCAACAAGAGATTGAAACTACTGAAACTCAAGAAAGTGTCCAAAAGGCACAACTTTATAAAGCGGCCCGAAGCCATCGTACCCGCGCCCAAACTGCACAAATCCAAGGGTACACCTGGGGTGCAACAACGGCCTGCTATGGCTATTACATGACCATGGGTGGAATTCTCGTTGACTGGAAAGTGATTGCCAAAGCAGCTGGGGCTGGCTTTTTAACGGCCTTCTGGTTAAGTGAGTCTAAGAAACAAAATGAATACGCTGATGAAGTTCAAGCTATTGCGGAGTCACTGCCAGGAAAAGGTGACTGTAACCCCCACACTCAAAAGAATTGTTATTGCTCCCAACCGGAAACCCAATACGATACGGCCAATTGTATGGAGATCCTCAATAAGAAAATTACCGACACTACCGCTTATAGTGTCCCCTGCGTAGATAAAGACTTAAAGGCCGATGCGACCTGTACTTGCGTTGGTCAAGAAAGCTGCTTTGATACGGAATTTTTCTCCGACATTAAAGCAAGTGGACTGGCCGACTTTGGCAATACATCAGCGGGAAAACAGTTTAAGAATCTTACCAATGGAGTTCTTACCAATGGGAAGTTATCCTCGGCCTCAGCATCAACGAGTGCGAATGCCAAGAGACTCCTTAAAGACCTAGAGAGCAAAGTAGACAATGTCCCCTCTCTCAGTAAATCTCAAATGGAAGAGGCTAAATCTCTTGCAAGCTATGGTGTTCCTCGATCTGTTGCCTCCCTACTTGCCGGTCAAAAAGTGAATAGCTTTGGAAAAAATCGTGTGGCCTCACTCACCAAAGGCCTCTCTCCTTCCAAGATAGGACTTCGCAAAGGAAGTGGTAATCAATCGGCCGGAGCTGTCCTGCGCTTTAACAACACGAAATCCAATATTGGAGCTAAGAAGAAATCAAGTAATAACTCTTTCAATAGCCTACTAAATAAATTTAAAAAGAAAGGCGCATCAGGCGGAAATGCAAAAGTTTTAAAATTTGCTCAAAAAGCCGAAAGAGAAGCACAAATTACCAAGAATAAAGATCGACCCATATTTGAAATTATCTCAAGAAGATATCAAGTAAGTGGTTGGCGTAGACTTGAAATAGAATAATTATATCGATTCAAGGATGGATCATGAGTACAATTCAAACCCCTTGCCTACTCTTTGATGAGCAGTGCCCTCTTTGCAAACGTTTCGCCCAATCTCTACAGCGTTTAGAATTTAAAAATAAAATTCATTACTACTCTATTTATAATGAAGAGGTGTATCTACAGCTCGATTTTCTTAATAAAGAAGAGGTCCACGAAGAAGTTCATCTCGTTCTTGGACCTGATAAAGGCTCAGTATTACGTGGTTCTCAAGTCGTTCAATTTCTCGCGGCCGAAAACCCATCGGTAAATAAGTTTGCCTGGCTTATTGAAAGCGACATGGGGCAAAAAGCGATAGACACTTTCTATAAAGGTCTAAATAAATGTCGGAAATCGTTGCATGCTCGTTGCCCGAAATGTAAAAATAAAAAGAATCACACTTTAAATATCTAAATTTTTTGGAGCCGTAGTGCCTACTTCAAATCATCTTGAACATTATAATCAACTCCCTTGGAGTGAGACCCTCATCATAATTCCGACATTCAATGAAATTGATAATATTGAAAGGATGATTAAAACTCTATTTGCTCTCTACCCAGAAGTTTCCTTACTCATCATTGAAGACGGTAGTCCAGATGGCACAGCTGATGTCGTCAAAAAGCTGCAAAGCAGCTACCCCAACCTGAACATGATTGAAAGAAAAGGAAAACTCGGGCTTGGAACCGCTTATATTACGGGTTTCAAGTGGGGCCTTGAAAAGGCCTATAACTTTATTTTTGAAATGGACTGTGACTTCTCTCATGATCCCAATGAAGTTAAAGATCTACTGGCCGCAGCTCAAACCCATGACCTCGTCATTGGTTCTCGCTATATTAATGGTATTAGAATTATCAATTGGCCTTTTAGAAGATTGCTACTTTCCTACGTTGCCTCTATCTACACTCGTTTTGTAACAGGTATCCCTGTTTGCGATACCACAGGTGGCTTTAAGTGTTTTACTCGTAAGGCCCTCGAATCCTTAAATTTAAATCATATCATTTCTAAAGGTTATATCTTTCAACTTGAGCTTAATTACAAGGTCTGGTCTTTAGGGCTTAAAGTGAAAGAAGTCCCTATCATTTTTTATGAAAGAAGAGATGGCCAGTCAAAAATGGCCGGCGGAATTATCTTTGAAGCCCTCTTTGCAGTAGTAAAACTAAGGGCCTTGGCCTTCCTCGGAAAATTGAATCAATAGCTTCTAATGTGTTGGAACCATCACCATATTATAGAGAAGCGCTCCAATATTTAACCTCTTTGACTCTACATTCTTATTGGCGAAAGGATTGTAGTGGTAAAGCATAACATCTGTAGTTGTAGGCTGCTTCATCTCTTTTATCATAAATAGAAAAATCGTTTTAGCGTACTTTCTCTTTCCTTCGTCAAGCTTGGCAATATTTATGATGGCCTCTTCGTATACAGGAAATCCATTATTAAGCTCATCAATCTCTAATAGATTCGATCTATTGTTATCATATCTGAGAAAGGTGGATTCTATATTTAACATGGCCCCAATTAAGAGAACCATATCTCTTCTCGCCTGAGGCATTCCTGGCTCTGGATAATCTTTTGCAAACCCTTCAATTTTGACTAAGAACTCCATCACTTCTTCAGGAGAACTTCCCTTAATATATTGATTAAGTTTGGGTAGATACTTTGCCAACCCTAACTCATTCAGAAGAATATTGAAGAATTGCTTTCTATAGCACTCGGCCCTATACCCGGTGCTATTATTGTATGTGTAAGTATCACAGTAGTTATTCATCTTCTCTATCAACTCATCTGCTGCTTTAATAGCAAAAAGGGCCAGTGTCCCGTACTCAGATACTTCCATCGCATCAACAGTAACACTTCCATTACTATTGGCCTGAAATAAATCGGCAAGAAGCAAAGTATTTCGTCCAAAAGTAGCCGGTTTAGCAGACCACAGTCCATAATGCTTAAGAACCGGTTCAAAAGTATAGAGAAGAGCATTAACTTCATCTAAATTGAATTCGTAAACTCCTTCCTCATTCTTATGCCCTAGGGCTTCGGCCAGAAGCTCAAAAGCAAAATCAATCATATAATGTTCAAGCAGGCCAAACTTAGTTCGCACATATTGGTCACTATAATACTGATAACCCTCTTCTGTTCTATACAATCTAATCTTTGTTACCATTTTAGAGAACTTCGCTTTGTATTGTTTTAGCTTGGCCTCAGAGAAAAGCACAAAGTCAGAGTGGGATTTTTCAAACTTAAGCGATTTGATTTGGTTCTTAGACGAAAGCTCTTTCTCATAGAGGTCATAAGAAATACTGGCAAAGTACCTCTGACCATAGAAGTCTTCCAAATAACTTAAGACTGTTTTTATATCACGAATGGTGAGACTCGAGCGATATCCACCAAGTAGTTTTTCTTTGAGTTCTTCAATCGTTGGTTTATAAGACAGAAGAACTTCATCCTCCATCACCTGGGAAGCGATATTAAGAAGCTCATCAATAGTAAGCAAGTGTTGAAAACCATCTTCATCGAGGAGCCCTGAAACAATACCTAGTTCTTGAAATCTTAATTTAATAATTTCCTGATCCGAGTGATTACTATTATCCGCATTGAAATAATCAAATGCGACATTTGAAATCCCCTCTAACTTAAAGAGGATCTCGATAAGCTGATCTTGAAGAAGATATTCCCTTTCTCCCCCAACTAAACTGACCTTAGCGATTCCAATAGCATCACTTAGAATATCCTTGTATTTGAAATCCTCATCAATTAACTCAATCACGTCATTAATGAGAGGGATAGGTCTCATAAAAGTAGGAAAATACTCATTATTAGCCCAATTGTAGATCATCTCGTCTTTAAACTGATTTACTGACTTCAAAAAACTATCTTTATCGGAGCCCCATCTTCCCTTATTAACACCATTGCTTCTCACTGTTTTATAACGCTCATTAACCGACAAAAAGCCAAGCGCCGATTCAACCACTCGCAAGAAGTTACTCACCTCTTGATAAGTATATACTTCAGAAAATTTTGATCTCCCTAAAATATTAGATTTTAAGCTGTCGCTTATCTTCATGATATCATCAATTGAGAAAGTAACCGTTTCGTCCTTTATATCTACGGAAACGCCCTCTTCATCAATAAATGAGTTCACTAGAGATAGAACCTCATCTCTAGAAATAATGATTTCATCTCTTTTATGAGAAAAGATGAATCCCTCTAATACTTTGATTTGATCTTTATACAGAGAGTAAAGTTCGGATAGACCTCCCACATTCTCTTCGTTGGCGTGAAAAATCCTAAATGAGATTGCACCAAAATCAGGAATCATTTCAAGAAAGGCTAAAAATTCTTTCTGAGTTAAAGTCTCTCTATCTCCGCCAAGAAGAAGTTTCTTGAGAGACAATACAGTATCTACCATTTCGAGATTTATAAAATCGAGATCAAATTGACTATGTAATTGAGAAATAAATTGTTTTAGATTTAAGTCAGTCGCCTTGCCTTCAGAAGCCAACTCAATCAAATTCTTCATTTCATTCACAAGCTCAGAGAGTTCATTCTTCACTTGCTCACTGGTTAAAGTAAGGTCATCACTCTTATTATCATAAGCTTCAATTAGTGATGTCAGTTTATAAAGCTTTTTGTTAACAACCCTGAGCAGCTGAAAAAGAGGTTTAATATTCTTCGTTTTTAAGGAAGTACTGCTATCACTTAAAACAAGTCCACTTACATCAAACATCAGCTTGATACTTCCCACCATTATTGCCGCATGCCCAGCAAAGAAACGCCTAATAAAACTCGAAAGCTCCTTATTAGTAATGGCCTCACTATCTTCACGCTTTACATACTTTGCGAATTTATCAAGATTTTCTTCAAGGCAATTGATTTGAATTTCAACATCTTTTTCTAGAATTTGGGCCAGCTCATCGGTGTCGATCTCACAACCACCGGCCAAACTCTCCGTTTTAAAAACATCACTGTCCTCAACAGGATCATCGCTAAAGTATCCACAGCTCGAAAGCAGCGTTAAACTCAAAATGAATATCATAATCTTGTTAAGTTTCAGCATGTTACCTCAATTACATACCTATTTTACCGTTTGGAGACGCATAGCGACATCATATTTCCTCGAGGCCGTAGTATCTACATCAATGATCAAAAAGTGAACATATTTTTAGCAGAGAAGCCGTACGATTGTGCGCTAAGTGATGGAAATTTCTGCACTCTCTCGGGAAATTGTTGATTAACTCCAAAAGTGGCAAAATACTACTATGAACACTCCTAAGTTATTAAATATACTGACTTTTATTACCCTCTTTTCTCAAACGGTTCAAGCGATTGATCCAAATGAAGTCACCCCCATGAGCGACTCCACCTACAAAGAACTCAAAGTGGGGTACGAAAAGTTTCTTAGGCTTAATAACCCGCAAAACAAAACAAAAAACTCTGACTGGCTCGATTTCTCCTTCCAATACGAAACGCAAAGAAGCTTTATCCATGGAAAGATAGATGCTGACTTTAGATTCTATATTAACAATAAAGAGATCAGTCCCTCTTTGACTGAGATGTATATTCAATATAATGGAATTGATCAGTCTCGCTACACTGTTGGAAGGATGAAGCTCGACTGGCATCCCAATGAAGCTTACTGGCAACTTAACCACTTTCAAAATACTCAAGGCTTTCGCCTGATGGATACCAATACTGAGGGTCTCACTGGCCTTCACTATGGAATCAAAGATCCCGTCTTTAAACTTGAGCTCTTCCTTAGTTACTTTTACATTCCTGCCCTCAACCCCAATGTGAAGGTTAACGATGGACAAGTAAGCAGTAATGTCGATTGGTATAAGCGCCCACCTACGCGAACCATTATCAGTGGAAACGACGTTGATATTTTCTACAGTTTAAATGATCCAGCCTATCGCGATGTTATTTTTCAAAAAACACTTGGTTTAAGAGTCGCACCCTACTGGGGCAATAAAGAAGCTGGAGGAGAAGTTAGCTTCTTCGCCATCTACAAACCAGAGAGAAACCTAAGAGTTAATGCAGAAGCCTACTACGATCCCAATATCGACAAGGTGGCCGTTAATGCCAATCCCATAGTGAACCATCATATTGTCCTTGGTTACGACTTGCGACTTCATGGTGGCAATACAGATATGACGACGGGTTTAGTCTATCTTGATCCTACTGCTAATCTTGGAAGAGATTTTGATGCCCTATCTGTAACTCTCGATCAAAATAACCGTAATGTTCTTCAGACCGATTTCTTTAAAGTTGAGCCCAAGTACATGAGAGAAACTTATGCTCATTTTAGGCTCAATCATAAGTGGCAAGACCTCACCCTCTCCCTTAATGGAATTTACTACTTCTCAAAGCACCCCAAAGGAAGTGATGATTTTTATAGTGAAACTACGAAATGGGTAAGGCCCGCAGGAATTGGTGGTCTCTATCAAATGAACGAATGGTCACAGCTCTCTTTTTCACTTCGCTATGACTTTAAACGAGAAGATAACTTATTCAATGCTCAATATATCATTACGGCATGGCGCTCAAGTATCGTAACCTTAGGTGCTGAGCTCATCAAATCACCCAAGGCAAACTCTTATTGGAGTGCATACCGTACCAATGATACTTTCTATATCAATGCTGGGTACACATTCTAGCGATCAATCATTTTACGGCTAAAGATGTTGCGGTTATAGGGCTCAAAAAGCATGAGCAGAACAATCCAGCTCCCACCAAACTCAAGGATTTCCCCTTTCTTTCCACCAGCAATGGCCTCCACAAGAACGGCCAAAACTAAATAAGCTATAATATGATAAAAGCGTGGCAACGGTAACGCCCAGCTATCCACTTTCACTTTAACACCTTCGAACTTCTTATAAAGAGTTGGTAACACAAGAAAATAAAAAACAATGATTATGCCAAGAAGTGTTCCGAAGATAACCTTATTCACTTTAAAATTTCCAAAATAGAGGTTGTGAAAATTCGTCTCTCCCTGGGTATTATACTTTTGGAAAAACTCCGGAACTCGAAAATCAAACAACGCAGTCCAGATTCTCTGTCCCCAACTGATCTCTTCCATCAAACCGAAGAAAAATACAAAGGCCATAAAATAGAGACAGAAGACAAACTTCTTATTTCTAAATGGAGCAAGAATTCTCGCCCTATAAATACTCATAATAGAGCCGACTAAGAGGGCAGTCACGGTTAGCCACTCAATAGGTCCATCTTCCCCACAATAAGAACTTTCATAAAACGTTAAGTCCGTTCTTGAAAAATAAACACCTAGAACACTCATAATAAAGACAAAAATAAAAGCCAGTCTCTCTAACGTTTTTCTTGGAATAATATTCACGCTTCTTCCCCTAACTCATTAAATTTAGCAATTCTTCCGGCATGCCTCCCTTCTTCAAAGGGAGTTTCTAGCCAAGATTTGGCGATAGCCTTAATCTCATCAATAGGAGTAAGTCGAGCACCTAAGCAAAGAATATTGGCATCATTGTGGCCACGAGAAAGTTTGGCTTCTTCTACATTTCTCACTAGGGCCGCTCGTATAAACTTATAGCGATTCGCCACCATTGAAACACCAATTCCACTTCCACAAAGAAGGACTCCTCTTGCAGTAGGTTCCTTGGCCACTGATTTTGCAACAAGAGAAGCATAGTCTGGATAATCACAACGATCGGCACTCGCCGGTCCATGATCCACAACCTCATGTCCCAATTCAATTAAGTAAGATTTTAGAATTTCTTTTTCATCGAATGCAGCGTGATCGCTACCCATGTAGAGTTTCATGATTTTGTACCTCAGTTAAAATTCCCTTCTAATATACCCTTAAATAAAGAGGCCCGCTAGTGTGCGGGCCCCGATATATACTAAGAATTTCAGGTAAACTGATTAGTATCTGTAGTGCTCTGGTTTATAAGGACCATCAACAGTCACACCGATATACTCAGCTTGTTGAGGAGTAAGGGTTTCAAGTCTAACTCCAATTCTCTCAAGGTGAAGACGGGCAACTTTCTCATCAAGGTGCTTAGGAAGCATATAAACTTTGTTTTCATACTTCTGTGAGCTTTCCCAAAGTTCCATTTGCGCAAGAACTTGGTTAGTGAAAGAGTTACTCATAACAAATGACGGGTGACCTGTTGCACAACCAAGGTTTACAAGACGACCTTCAGCAAGAAGGATAATACGACGACCATCTTTAGCTGTGTACTGATCAACTTGTGGCTTGATATTATCTTTAGTCCAGTTTTCGTTGAGGTAACCAACTTCAATTTCATTATCAAAGTGACCAATATTACAGATAATAGCAGAGTCTCTCATTTGCTCCATGTGCTCACCGCGAAGGATTCCAAAGTTACCAGTTGTAGTAACAAAGATATCTCCAAGCTTACAAGCTTCAGACATTGGCATTACTTCGTAACCTTCCATCGCTGCTTGAAGAGCACAGATAGGATCGATTTCTGTAATGATAACACGTCCACCTTGTCCACGAAGAGACTGAGCAGAACCTTTACCTACATCACCGTAACCAGCAACAACACAAACTTTACCGGCAACCATGATATCTGTTGCACGCTTAATACCGTCGATTAGAGATTCACGACATCCATAAAGGTTATCAAATTTTGATTTTGTTACTGAATCATTTACGTTGATTGCAGGCATAGGAAGAGTTCCAGCTTTTACTCTTTCATATAGTCTGTGAACACCAGTTGTTGTCTCTTCAGAGATCCCTCTAATTTCAGCAGCAAGCTCAGGGTTCTTATCAAGAATGATGTTAGTAAGGTCACCACCATCATCAAGAATCATGTTAAGGGCCTTTCCATCTGGCCAGCGAATAGTTTGCTCAATACACCAGTCATACTCTTCTTCAGTAAGACCTTTCCAAGCAAATACAGGGATACCAGCGGCAGCAATCGCAGCAGCAGCGTGATCTTGAGTTGAGAAGATATTACATGAAGACCAACGTACTTCAGCACCAAGCTCAACAAGAGTCTCGATAAGTACAGCCGTCTGAATAGTCATGTGAAGACAACCAGCAATACGAGCACCTTTAAGAGGCTTTGAAGCTCCAAATTCAGCTCTCAAGGCCATAAGACCAGGCATTTCAACTTGGGCCAATTCAATCTCTTTTCTTCCCCATTCCGCAAGGGACATGTCTTTTACTTTGTAGTCGTTGCTCATTTTGCTACTCCTAATTTCCTGAGAGGTTCTAATCCTCCCAAGTGCTAAGCATTAATAACTAAATTTATGGATGTAAATATAACACCCTAAAATTAGACCAACAAGGGCCATATCCCTCTAATAGATACTTATTACGCTAATCCAAACAGTCATACGTTTTCACGAATATGGTCCAATCCCTTTGACATCCCACCGGCACTCGTGAAATCTCTTCTGTGGCAACGAATATTTATCTTGATAAGGGACCTATATGGCCGATTACACTAACTTAACGCACAAAGACGCGCAATCTATTCTCTCCTTCTACGCCAAGGGCGATCTTGTTGAACTCAAGCCCCTATCCCTTGGAATCTCAAACTCCAACTATAAAGTCATTACCAAGTCTGAGAATTGGCTGCTCAAGGTATCCAATGACAAGAACCTCAGCGAGCTTCAAGAAGAAATGGAGCTCTTAAAGCTACTCGGAAAAAAGAATTTTCCCTTCTCTTTGATGCCCCTAAAAACGACCAGTGGTGAGCTTACCTACCAATATAATGACCTCTATGGGGTAGTCTTTCCCTTTGTCGATGGCATCCCCCCAGGACCTAGTGACAAGTCTTGCTATGAGATTGGAAAAGGCCTCGCTCAACTTCATAATATTTCTTTAAGTGAAGAAGAAATAAAGTCCATTCGCAATCACGAGAAAGTTGGCTTTGGCCCTAAAGAAATTTGTGAATATAGCCAATCCAAATCAACTTGCCCGCAAGACTTCAAAGATACTTTCAATCAGCTCTTCCCCCATCAGCTTACGTGGTTCAAAGAGCATGCTTGGGATAAAGGTCTTATCCATGGCGACCTCTATATCGATAACTCTATGTTCAATGATAATCACCTCAATGTCTTTTTGGACTTTGAACAAGGAGGAATTGGGGAATTTATACTCGATTTAGGGATAACCATCTCAGGATGTTGCCTTGAAAAGGGACAAATCAATCAAGGGCTTGTCCAATCCCTAGTAAAAGGGTATCAAGAGCATCGTCAACTCACTCATTTTGAACGGCAAAACTTAGCGGACTCTATCTTGCTAGGACTATTGTCGATATCATTATGGAGAATTAAACGCTTTAAAGATAAGAATATGAACCCCATCATGGCCAATAGTTATAAGGAACTCCTGCTAAGGGCCCGCTGTTTCAGGGAACAATTCAAATCGACTTCCCTACTTTAGGATTATTATGACCAAAGCCGCACGATATTTTGCCTCCTGTCCACGAGGTCTTGAAGAGACCCTCATCAAAGAAGCCCAAAGGTTTGACTTTGAACATGTGGAGATGACTCGCGGAGGTCTATCGTTCAAGGCCGATACCGGTGCGGCGCTGAGCTTTCTCTTTGAAACAAGAGTGGCCAGCCGTGTTTATAAAGAAATTGGCTCCTTTCAATTTAATCGTGAAAAAGACATGTACGCTGCGGCCAAGCAAATTCCTTGGACCAAGATCATGAACCTTGAGCAAACCCTTAAAGTAAGCTGTGTGATTTCTAGAGAAGTTCGCAATCGCTTTAAGAACTCACACCACCTCTCGCTCGTATTAAAAGATGCTATCGTGGATCGCTTCAAAGAAGAGTCTGGAAAGAGGCCCGATGTAAGTATTGATGAAGAGGATTATAGCTTTGTTCTTAGAATTGAACCCGATGCCAAACAAGGCTTTAAAGGAATCGTCAATCTTGACCTCTCAGGCTACTCCCTTCACCAAAGAGGTTACCGAAAACCAGGCCACGAAGCTCCTATTAAGGAAAACCTTGCGGCTGGACTTATCCTTAACACCAACTGGAATTTTAAAGATCCTCTCTACGACATCTTTTGTGGGTCAGGAACTTTTTTAATTGAGGGTGCACTGATGGCCTTCAACATTTGTCCTACTTTTCTGAAGCTTAAGCATCTCACCCAAGGCCACAAGGCCTTTGCTTTTCAAGCTCACAAATGGTTTCAAAAAGATGAAGCGGCCCACACAATTTTTAGAAATCTTGTGACGGAACTTCTCACCAGAGGAGAGCAAGGTCTTAAAGGATTCAAAGACCTCCACTTCATTGGCTCCGACAAAGATAGAAGAACTTTTCAAATGCTAGAGCACTCATGGAGAATTCTTGGGCTTCCAAAGCATGCCCTTAAAACCTTTCACTCCAATGCCCTTAGCGTCTACCCCCAAAGAGAACATGAACATGGAGTTATGATTACCAACCCTCCATATGGTGTGCGCCTTGAAGAAAAAGATGAAGAACTTGAGAAGCTCTACTATGAAGTTGGTGAAAACCTGAAAAAGCATTGGAAGGGATATAGCTGCTACATTATCAATGAAGACCCCGAGCTTCGAAAAAAGATTTCCCTCAGAACTGAGGGGCGCTTTACCTTTTGGAACGGTCCTCTCGAGTGTCGCCTCCTCCACTACAAAATCTTTTAGGTACCTAAAAAGACTCGGAGAGCTTCATAGCGAAAGTTGGAGTCGAGTATTTCAAAAGGGCCGAGGGG